>CADCDV010000069.1:0-4327 GCA_902800255.1 uncultured Erysipelotrichaceae bacterium
AACTTCTAATACCATCTCCCTGTTCATTTATTCGTGGATATTTGGCTAATTCCTTTGCATAAGCTTCGGATCGATCCTGCTCATCTTCAAAATCAATATCAAAACGAATTGGAGGCCCCATGAGCAATGGCAATGAATTTCCATCGAATGTATCAGGGATGATACTTTCCCCGAAACAAGCCTTAAAATTATCAGACAGCCATTTTCTTAATTCAGGGCCTCGTGCTACGTAATGTATCGGATGCTTTTTGGCATCCTCTCTTCGAATGCTTTCTTGAGGATTGGAAGATCGCTTGCGCTTCCCATGACGATTCCGACTTTCTTCATATTGGTTTCCCTCCCGAAAAAAATAAAAAGACACGCTGTTAGAAGAGATTTACAAAGATCAATTCTGCGAGTGTGCCCAGACGGTCGACTTGACTACTGAATCTATTATTGCTTCATTGCGTCAATTCGCATGTTCCGTCAGTCACAATAATACTTTTCGTTTTTCAGTATATTAATATGATGTTTTATTTATAAAAGATATTCAATCTAATACGCTTTGAAAGTGGTTACATAGCGAAAAAGACGAGGGTTTTGAGTGTCTCTTTTGCAAGAAAAAAGGCCCCTTGGAAGAGGCCTCTTTGTAAATATTAGTTTTTAAGCGAATTGAGAGGGGCTGGAATCTGACCACCGCGGTCGATGAAGGTCTTTGGCGACTGGGGTCTTATTGCCATGATCGGAGCGTGGCCAAGAAGCCCACCGAAATTGAGCTCTTCCCCTGCCTTCCTTCCGATCGCTGGGATGACTCTCACGGCGGTTGTCTTGGAGTTAATCATGCCAATGGCCGCTTCATCGGCGATGAGAGCGGAAATCACTTCTGGAGTGGTATCGCCTGGGATGACGATCATATCCAAACCGACTGAGCAAACAGCGGTCATCGCTTCAAGCTTCTCAATGCAAAGGGCACCTGATTTGGCGGCGTCGATCATGCCTTGGTCTTCGCTCACTGGGATGAAAGCGCCTGACAAACCACCGACTCTCGAAGAGGCCATGACGCCTCCTTTTTTGACGGCATCGTTAAGGATGGCAAGGCAGGCTGTTGTGCCAACTCCACCGCACTGCTCAAGGCCCATTTCCTCTAAGATGTGGGCGACGGAATCACCAATCGCTGGGGTTGGGGCAAGTGATAAGTCGACGATGCCAAATTCGACACCGAGCATTTTTGATGCTTCTACGCCGACAAGCTGACCCATTCTCGTGACTTTGAAGGCGGTCTTTTTGATGACGTCGGCGATCTCGGAGATCGAAGCGTCTTTTGGGCATTTGGCAACGGCTGCGCGAACTGCGCCTGGGCCGCTGACGCCGACATTGATGACGCAATCGGCTTCGCCAATGCCATGGAAGGCACCAGCCATGAATGGGTTATCCTCCACCGCATTGCAGAAAATGACCATCTTGGATGCGGCAATGCATTCTCTATCTTTGGATAATTCGGCTGCTTCAAGGACTTTCTGGCCCATGATCTTGACGGCGTCGAGATTGATGCCGGCACGGGTTGAGCCAACGTTGACCGAAGAGCAGACGTATGATGTTTCGTTTAAGGCCCTAGGAATCGAATCGATGAGCTCTTTGTCGCCAGGAGCGAAGCCCTTTTGGACAAGAGCGCTATAACCGCCGATGAAATCGATGCCGATGTCTTTGGCGACCTTATCTAAGGTTTTCGCGTATAAGACAGGGTCTCCCCCGGATACGCCGACAAGGATGGAGATCGGAGTGACCGCAACGCGTTTGTTGACGATCGGGATGCCATATTTCTTAGAGATCTCGTTTCCGACTTTCACGAGGTCCTTCGCATATCTATAGATTTTGTTATAGACCTTCTCGCATGACTTATGGATATCGTTATCGATGCAATCGACAAGCGATATGCCCATGGTGATCGTTCTCACGTCGAGGTTCTCTTCCTCGATCATGCGTATGGTCTCAATAATCTCGTCTCTATTGTTGATCATTTTTCTTACCTAATTAGATTTTGTGCATGAGGTTAAAGATGTCTTCATGCATGCATTCGATTTTGAGATTCTTTTCCTCGCCGACTTTGTGAATCTCATCGACGAAGGAAGTGAATTCGATGGTCAGGTTATCGAGATTGACGACCATGTACATTGTGAAGAGCTCATCGATGATGGTTTGGTTGACGTCTTGGATGTTGACTTTGTATTCTGCGCATTTGGTTGCGACAGCGGCTAAAATACCGACTGTATCTTTGCCAACGACTGAGATGATAGCTTTCATGATAGGCTCCTTTTTCCGCTCTTTTGGGGCTTTTGTCATATAAATATTAGTCTAAGAAATACCCTCTCGAAAACACGAAAAAATTATTTTTTTGGATGAAAGCGCTTTTATCTTTATCACCTCTTTCCCCTCCCTAATAATAAGGAAGTGCAAGAAGCACATTATAAAAGGGAATTTCTATGGGCGGATTTTTCGGGGTTGCCAGCAAAAGCGACTGTGTATTTGATCTTTTCTACGGTGTCGACTACCACTCACATTTAGGTACGAGGAGAGCCGGCTTAGCCGTCTTGAATGATGGCAAAATCACCAAGGCGATCCACAAGATCGAGAACTCACCTTTCAGAACCAAATTCGAAAAAGAGGCCATGGAGATGAAAGGCAAGATGGGCATCGGATGCATTTCCGATTTCGATTCCCAACCTCTCGTCGTGAGATTAAACCATGGCACCTACGCGATCACCTGCGTTGGCAAAATCAACAACTCCAAAGAACTCGAAGAAAGATTCCTCGCCAACAACGCCCATTTCTTAGAAACCTCCACTGGTGACATCAATAGCACTGAGCTAGTCGCTAGCATCATCAACCAAAAGAAAAACCTTATTGAAGGTTTGCAATACGTCCAAGAAGTCATCGATGGCTCAATGACCGTCATCCTTCTTAATGAGAAGGGCATATATTGTTCAAGAGACAAATACGGAAGGACCCCTATCGTCATCGGTAAGAAAGATGGCGCATATTGCGCTTCATTTGAATCGTTTGCCTTCCTTAACTTAGGATATACGGCTTATAAGAACCTTGGCCCAGGCGAAATCGCCGTCATCAATGTCGAAAACGGCGTCAGAACCTTGGTGGAACCAGGGAACAAGATGCGAATCTGCACCTTCCTTTGGATTTACTATGGCTACCCGTCAACTGTCTACGAAGGACTCGCGGTCGAGAAACTTAGATGCAAATGCGGCGAGTTCATCGCCAAACGCGACAACGTCAAACCTGATTCCGTCGCCGGTGTCCCTGATTCCGGCTTAGGCGCGGCGATCGGCTACTCAAATGCCTCAGGCATCCCATTCCAAAGACCATTTGTTAAGTACACCCCTACTTGGCCTCGTTCCTTCATGCCGACGATGCAGACGAAACGCAACCTCATCGCCCACATGAAGCTCATCCCGATCCACGATTTGATCGAAGGCAAGAAGCTTCTTCTCATCGATGACTCCATCGTCAGAGGCACCCAGATGAGAGAGACGACCGAATTCCTTTATAAATCCGGCGCCGCGGAGGTTCATGTCCGTTCCTCTTGCCCTCCAATCCTTTATAGCTGCAGATACCTTAACTTCTCCGCTTCCACTAGCGAGATGGAACTCATCGCTAGACGCGCCATCATGGCCCTTGAAGGAAACGTTGAGCCAGAGACAGTCAAGAAATACCTCGACCCAGATAGCAAAGAATATGCCAACATGGTCGAATGGATCCGCGAAAAGCTTAACTTCACATCCCTCCGCTTCATGAGGCTTGATGACCTTAAAGAAGCCGTTGGCTTAGATCCTGAAAAGATCTGCACCTACTGCTGGGATGGCAGAGAATAACAAATAAAAAACAAGGCTCGTAATCATACGGGCCTTTTTTGTAATAAAAAGCCACATCGAGATTTCCCGTATGTGGCTTCAAATGTTATTAGGCGTTAAGAGGTTTGCCGGTTAAGAGTTCGTAACCTTGGAGATATTTGGCGATGGTCTTTTCGACGACCTCTTCTGGAAGGGTCCAGTCATGATCGTGGGACTTAAGCCAATCTCTAGCGAATTGCTTATCGAAGGATGGCTGGCTCTTTCCTCTTTCATATCCTTCAAGAGGCCAGAATCTCGATGAATCTGGGGTGAGCATCTCATCAGCGACGACGACTTCGCCATTCTCATCAAGGCCGAATTCGAATTTGGTATCAGCAATGATGATGCCTTTTGTGAGGGCGTAGTCGGCGCATTTCTTATAAAGGGCGATGGTGTATTCCTTTAATTTGGTCGCGTATTCAAGGCCTTTGCCTGGGAATTCTTTT
>CADCDV010000069.1:4408-6447 GCA_902800255.1 uncultured Erysipelotrichaceae bacterium
GACCTCTTCCGATCTTTCGAAGGAGATGTTCTCATCGTGATCACCGATCTCCGCTTTGGTGGATGGGGTGTAGATTGGTTCAGGGAGCTTATCGGATTCCACTAAACCTTTTGGAAGGGTGATGCCGCAGACTGTGCCGTTTTTCTGATAGCTGGCCCAGCCGCTTCCGGTGATGTAGCCACGGACGATGCATTCGATTGGAAGCATGGTGAGCTTCTTGCACATCATCGTTCTCCCTTCGAATTTCTCGTTTTGGAAGAATGCAGGCATATCTTTGACATCGCAGCTGACCATGTGGTTCTTGCAGATGTCTTTGGTGTAATCAAACCAGAATTTCGAGATTTGGGTTAAGACTTTGCCTTTATTGGTGACGACATTATGTAAGATGACGTCAAAACAGCTGATGCGGTCAGTCGCGACCATGATTAAGGTATCACCGTTATCGTAGATCTCTCTGACTTTTCCTTCTTTGATGGGTTTCATTTTTGATATCTCCAATTTGTATCAATTTGATTATAGATTCTCTAATTTCATTTCAAACATAATAGCGGTTACATAAATAAATTTATTTTCCGCGTAGCCTTAATCAAAAAACAAAAAAACCGCCGTTTTGCAGCGGATTTTGTTATTTTTGTTCATCTTTTTGGCGTTTTTCGAGCACGATGTTGTTGTTATAGATGGCGATGAGCCTTGGAAGATTGAACTTAAGGACGAAGGCAGGAAGCACGATCAAGATGGCATTGATCGCAGCGACTGGGAGAGCAATCGTGAGCCAGATGTTTGAGGTACCTGTATAAAGTCCGAAGTCACAAAGAATTAAGAGGAAGGAGGTTGGGACGCTCCAAACGTGGATGGCGACGCCATACCTTGCTTCTAAGATGAAACGGCCAATGTATTCGTTATCGAAGGGGCTTGCCACCTTGTTCTTATGGAAGCCGGTGAATGAGCCGAGCTCTGGGACATGGTTCTTCCACTTCTGGACTTTGAGGAAGCGGTAGAACTTCATCTCAGCGTTGCTGGTCTTGAATATTCCTTTGTCTTCTTGGAACCACTTCTCAGGGAGTTTCCTGATGATGAGGGCGACTAGGCCGTCGAGAAGGACCGCACCCACAACGAAAGCGAGAACCAAAATGGCGTAAAGCCAAGGCATTTCTTGGAACTGCGGGTTAAGGAAGATGTTGAGTGTCGTGATTATCGCCGCACATACGACGATGATTATCGAGTATAAGAGCATTTTATTTCTCGGTTATGTAAGTGAGTTCCTCGCCATAGACTCTTTCGTAGACGTTCTTCCACTGCTCCTCATTGGCTTTCATCATCATCATGACGTTCTCAGCCTGGGTAAGGAAGACGTCAGGATAGATCGGCTCAAGGATATGGAGGGTGTAGGCTTGGATGAAAGCGCCACTATCATCGACCTTGTCGGTATCACGCATGGTGATGAAGGTTGGGAGGATAGGGACATTGTTCTTCGCAGCGAAGACGAAAGCACCCTTCTTAAGAGGTTTTGGTTTGCGGTAATTCCACCACATCGACTGTTCTGGGTAGATGAGGATGAAGTTGCCTTTTGTTAAGACGGTGTCGACTGATTTAAGGAACTGCCTAAGGACGGTTGGGTTCGTGGCAAGAGGCAAGGTATAGCAGTTTCTAAGGAAGAAACCATAGAGACCAGGCATCGTGTAGTTGCCTTCTCTGATGATCTTGAAAAGCTTCTTGTTTCTTGCGTATCTCTTGACGATTAAGTGAATCGGGATGCTATCGAATGGGGAGAAATGGTTGGCAGTGATGACTGCGCCTTTCTTGACGCTTCTAAGGTTTTCTAAGCCGGTGACGCCATCAAGGATAATGCGGCCTTTCTTGATCTGGTGTTTGAAATAGAGATTTGAGTAGTAATTGGCCCAGAAGGTCTTGAGCTTGCTTGACCACTTCTTCCTGAGGTAGTCGACATCCCCTGGCATAAGGTGACGGAATGGCGGATCGTTCTCGACATCGACATCGAAACGGCCTTCCTTTTCGAGTTCTTGAATCTTATTAAGAAT
>CADCDV010000070.1 GCA_902800255.1 uncultured Erysipelotrichaceae bacterium
AGCCATTCATCCTTGAAACCTATGGTGATGAATACCTTGGCAACATTAAATTCGGAAAGAAGCAGGAGAGGATTCAGGATGCTCACGAAGCCATCCGTCCTACCGGCACCCATAGAACCCCAGAAATCGTCGCAAAATATGTCGGTGAGCGCGAAGCTAAGCTTTATAAGCTTATCTATGACCGCGCCTTAGCCTCCGTTATGGCTGACAAAGTCGAAGAAGTCACGACCGTTATCTTTGAAGAGAATGGTCTTTCCTTCAAGACCGTTGGAACCAGAACCATCTTCAAAGGCTATGAAGCTATCTATGGCGAATTCGAAGACGACGATACCAAACTCCTCCCTCTTATTGAGGAAAAAGGTATCTATAAACGCGTTGAAACCAAGAATGAGCAGAAGTTCACCAAGGCTCCTGCTAGATATACCGAAGCCCGTGTCGTTAAGATGATGGAAGAAAAAGGCATCGGCCGTCCATCAACCTACGCGAGCACCATCAAGTTATTGATCGCCCACGGATATGTCACCTCCAAAGGAGGTGTTCTTACTCCAACCGAAACCGGAACCCGCACGACTTTGGTCATGGAAGATTGCTTCCCAGCCATCGTTTCCTTTGACTACACCGCCAAAATGGAAAGCCAACTCGATGAAATCGAGGAAGGAAAACTCAAGAAGTTAGATGCGATGAACAGCTTCTATGGCCCATTCATCAAAGACCTTGAAGTCGCGACCGAAAGAATCGGTAAACGCGATCCAGCCTTAGAAGAGCCAGTCGGCATTTGCCCAGAATGCGGATCTCCTCTTGTCACCAAGAAGAGCCGTTTTGGAACCTTCGTCGCTTGCTCTAATTACCCAACTTGCCATTACGTTCAGAAAGAACCAAGCAATACCAAACTCACTGGAGAGACTTGCCCAGAATGTGGCAAACCTCTTGTTGTCAGAAAAGATAAGAAGAGCGGCAAAGAATTTATCGCCTGCTCTGGCTTCCCAAAGTGCCATTACATCAAGAACATCGATGGAACTGAGGCTCCAAAGAAAGAGACCTTCACTCCTGAGCAATACGTCAAACCATGTCCGAAGTGCAAAACCGGACATCTTGTTCTTAAGCATGGCAAGAAGGTCGATTTCCTTGGCTGCACCAACTTCCCGAAATGCCGTCACCATGAATGGTTGACCGAGAAGAAGAAATGAAAGAAGTAACTATTGTGGGGGCAGGTCTTGCGGGTAGCGAGGCCGCCTTCTTCTTATTAAAGAAGGGATATAAAGTTCACCTCTATGAGAGGCGTCCTTTAGTTGATGACGGAGCTCATACGACAGACGCTTTTGGTGAGCTCGTTTGTTCCAATTCCCTTAAGAGCGATAGGCTTGATAATGCCTGTGGCCTTCTTAAGGAAGAGATGCGAAAAATGGACTCAATCACCATGGAAGCCGCGGAGATCGCAAGGGTTCCTGGTGGCAATGCTTTAGCCGTCGATCGTGACATTTTTGCATCAAAAATCACTGCAAAACTGACCTCTTTTCCAAATTTAGTGCTTCATAGAGAGGAAATCACCGAACTTCCTAAAGGCCCAACAATCATCGCTACAGGTCCTCTTACAAGCGAGTCCCTCATGAACGTTTTAGGCGAAGTGATAGGGGAGAAGAATCTCTCTTTCTTCGACGCTTCAGCCCCAATCATCAAAAAGGATTCGATCGATTTCACGAAGGCCTATTTCAAATCGAGATTCGAACAAGATGATGGTGCTTATATCAACTGCGGTTTCTCATCAAAAGAGGAATACACGAACTTCGTCAATGAACTTGTGAACGCCAAGAAAGCCTTGGTCCATGAATTCGATACTCGCTATTTCGAAGGCTGCTTGCCAATCGAAGTCATCGCAAGCCGTGGTTTTGAAACCCTTCGACACGGTCCTCTTAAGCCATTTGGTTTATGGACCGAAGAACATCCTAGGGCGTACGCGATTGCTCAGCTAAGACAAGACACCAAACTTGGCGATTACTATAACCTCGTCGGCTTCCAAACCAACCTCACATACCCAGAACAGAAGAGGGTCTTCCAGATGATCCCTGGCTTAGAGCATGCGGAATTCCTTCGTTATGGCTTAATGCACAGGAACTCTTACATCAACGCTCCAAAAGCCTTGAACGAAGATCTTTCTCTTAAGAATTCGCCAAACGTCTATATCGCCGGCCAGCTTTCAGGTGTCGAAGGATATGTCGAAAGCGCAGCCACCGGCATCATTGCCGCCATTAACCTTTGGAGGAAGGAAGAAGGCAAAGCCTTCACCCAAGCCCCAAGATGTTCAGTCATCGGCTCTTTGCTTGATTACATCCTCCATGCCGCGAGCAACAAATTCGAACCTATGAATGCCAACTGGGCGATTGTGCCAGACAGCGCGAAAGAAATACGCGAACAGGCTATTTCAAAGGCCCTCCAAGAGATAGAATCTTATTGGAGAGACGCGAATGAATAAGGTCGAGAAAGAATACTTAGATTTTCTTAAAGCCAAACTCTATAGTGAGCACACTCTCGATTCCTACCAAAGGGACATCGATTCCTTTTTCGTTTACCTTAACAAAGAAGGCCTCTTATTTGACGCCATCACTAAAGTGAACATCCGTAACTTCCTAAGCGAAGAGCTTGGTAGGGGAGTCTCTGCGAGATCCTGTCAAAGAAGGATAACCGCCCTCCGTCGTTTTTATGATTATCTAGCCCACGAGCATTATGTCGTCGTTAATCCATTCCTTCAGGTCAGCGCACCTAAGAAAGGAGTCCGTTATCCAGACACTTTGACAGTGGAGCAAGTGAACGAACTTCTTAAAGAAAACGCCAAAAGAACGGACGATTTCATGCTCCGTGACCAAGCCATACTTGAGCTCATGTATGCCTCTGGTGTCCGTGCCAGCGAACTCATCAACATCAAGATGAGGGAAATCGATTATCGTTCAAGAACGATCAAGGTCTATGGCAAAGGCAAGAAAGAAAGGATCGTTCCTTTTGGAAGAACTGCTGAAGCAGCCATGAAGAAATACGCTGAGAAGTCTAGGCCTGTCCTTGCTGCTTTAAGAAACAGCAACAAGTCCCAAGAATCGTTCTTCCTTTCAGGAAAAGGGGAGAATCTTACTGTCAGAGGACTTGAATATATTCTCAAGCAAGTCGAGATCAAAACAGGCTGCCGTTATGGTCTTCATCCTCATGAGATGAGACATAGTTTTGCCACCCATCTTTTGGACAATGGAGCGGACCTCCGCCTCATCCAAGAACTCCTTGGTCATGAGTCCCTTGATACGACTCAGATCTACACTCACGTTTCAAAGAAAGCGATGCTCAAAGAGTACTCCGAGCACTTCCCTCGTCAGAAGAAAAAATCGAAATAATCCCTGCAAAAACGCCCTATTTTGCATTTGAGCTATAAGTACTTTTACTTCTTCCTTGTAAGGAAGGAGGCTTTTTTGTATACTTTAACTCGGCTTTTCTTTGAAAAGAGAAGCTAATACACACCTCATGGATTGAGCACCGTGTTCCCAAAGACGGGCAAAGAAGCTTAAAAAGCGTCTTGGGTGGTCAGCTCCTAGAAGTGAGGGAGGCATAAACAAATGGAGGTCACAGAATGAGTGACGAAATGAAAAAGGTTGAGGCCGTTGAGGCCGAAGCCGCTGAGGAACAAGCTGCCCCAGCTGCTGAACCAACCATGGCTGAGATTGTCAGAGACCCAAGCGCTCCAATCATCACCGTGAAGAAATTGCTTGAAGCCGGTGTCCACTTCGGACATCAAACCCGCCGTTGGAACCCAAAAATGGGCAGATTCATCTACGGCGCCAGAAACGGTATTTACATCATCGATCTCACCAAGACCGTTGAGCAGGTCAATATCGCTTACAAGAAGTTAAAAGAGATTGTCGAAAAAGGTGGAAAGGTCCTCTTCGTCGGCACCAAAGACAGCGCCAAAGAAGTCGTTGTCAATGCTGCTCTCGTCAGCGGTTCCTTCTACATCTCCAACCGTTGGTTAGGTGGAACCCTCACCAACTTCCGTACCATCCTTGGCCGTACCAAGAGACTTAAAGATCTCGAGGCCATGCAGGAAGACGGATCCTTCGACAAGCTTCCAAAGAAAGAAGTCGCAATCCTTCGCAAAGAGTTAGAGAAACTTTCCCGTAACCTCGAAGGTGTCAAAGAAATGCGCCGTGCCCCACAGGCCATCGTCATCGACGATCCAACCCTTGAGCACAACGCCATCGCCGAAGCCCGCAAGCTCGGCATCCCAACCTTCGCTATCGTCGATACCAATGACGATCCAGAGATGGTTGACTACCCAATCCCATCCAACAACGATGGTTCCAACGCCTTAAAGCTTTTACTTGGCACCCTTGCTGATGCCATCGTCGAAGCCAAAGGTGGCATCACCGAATACGCTTACACCAAAGACGAAGGCGAAGAGGCTACCATGAAGGACGCCATCCGCAGCGCCGACGCCGCCAACGAAGCCCGCAAGGCCGCCATCCGTGCCCAGCGTGCCGAACGTGAAGAGCGTTACAAGAAGATGCAAGCCGAAAGAGCTGCCCGCTTTGCCGCCAGACGCGGTGAGAAAGCCGCTGCAGCCGAGGCTCCAAAAGCTGAAGAGAAGCCAGCCGAAGAAGCTGCTGCTCCAGCCGAAGCCAAAGAAGAAGCTAAAGCTTAAGCGAAACATAAAGGAGTTAACACAATGGCAGAACAAAGCAAAATTGAAGCTATCAAGTCCCTCAAGGAGCGCACTGGCGCTGGCATGATGGACTGCAAGAGAGCTCTCGAAGAAAACGATTACGACATCGAAAAAGCGATCGACGTCCTCCGTGAGAAGGGCATCGTCAAAGCCGCCAAGCGTGCTAACAGAACCGCTGCTGAGGGCTTAGCTGTCATCAAGACCTGCGAAGGTTGTGGCAAAGCCGCCATCATCGAGGTCAACTGCGAAACCGACTTCGTCAGCGCTACCGACAAGTTCCACGCCTTCGGTGAAGGTGCTGCTGAATTCGTTCTTAAGAACGAGCCAGCCACCATCGAAGAGGCCCAGGCCGGCGTTAAGGATCTCCAAGACGCTACCGCTCTTGCCACCGGTGAGAAGCTTGTCTTCCGTCGCTATAAAGTCATCAAGAAAGCCGAAGGTCAGGGCTTTGGCACCTACATCCACATGGGTGGAAAGATCGGTGTCGTCGTCATCCTTGAGAAAGAGGATGCCGAATTAGCCAACCAGATGGCTATGCACATCGCTGCCAACAACCCTCTCTACCTCGCCCTCGAAGACGTTCCAGCCGCCGAGAGAGAAAGAGAGCAAAAGATCGCCGAGACCGAAGTCGCCAATGACGAGAAACTCGCCAACAAGCCAGAACAGGTCAAAGCTCAGATCGCCCAGCGCAAAGTCGACAAAGTTCTTTCCCAGAGCTGCCTTACCTTCCAGAAGTGGTTACTCGACGAATCCAAGACCGTCAGCCAGCTTCTTAGCGAGAAGGGCAACAAGGTTCTCAGTTTCGTCCGCTTCCAGGTTGGCGATGGCGTTGAAGCCGCTGCTTAATCTATTAGCCGATTAAAAATCAAGTCCTCACAATGTGGGGACTTTTTTATTACAAAAAGTAGTCGCTCGTATTCACTCTTCTTTGTATAATAAAACCAATATGAAACCTATTTATAAAAGAGTAATCATCAAACTCTCCGGAGAGGCTTTAGCTGACCAGGAGAATCATTCTATTTACGACAGGGCAAAACTCCAAAGAATTGCCAACACGATCAAAGAGGTCGCTGACACCGGTGTTCAGGTCGGCATTGTCGTCGGTGCTGGAAACATCTGGCGCGGCAAACTCGCTGACACAGTCGGCATCGACCACTCGACCGCTGATTACATGGGCATGCTTGGCACCATCATGAATGGCTTGGCAATCCAGAGCGCCTGTGAGGAAAAAGGCCTCAACACCAGAGTCGCTAGCGCCATCAACGTCCCGCAGGTCTGCGAGCCATACATCCGTAGAAAAGCCATACATCATCTCAATAAGAACTGCGTCGTCATCTTCGCCGGCGGAACTGGAAACCCAT
>CADCDV010000071.1 GCA_902800255.1 uncultured Erysipelotrichaceae bacterium
AAGACACTAAACCAGCTACCAAAGAAGCAGAGCCAAAAGGCAAAGTCTTCCGTATTAAGAAAGCCAAGTAAGAGACATGGAAGAGCAAAAGAAGAAGAAAAAAATTGCCTCGAAGATCGTGGACATCGTTCTCGGTGCCCTCATCGTTTTGATACTCGGCCTTCAGATCGACATGTTCATCACGAAGAACAATAACTTTGGTATCCCAAGCCTCTTCGGATATAGCTTCATGGAAGTCCTCACCGATTCCATGGAAGGCAAAGAGCCTGATTCATTTGATGCCGGAGAAGGCGTCGTCATCCAGAAGAAAGACGTTAACGATGTGAAAGCAGGGGAGATCATCGCCTTCTATAGCGAGGCGATCGGTTATTGCGTCTCTCACCGCGTCATCGAGATCGTCGAATCCCCAGAATACGCAGGCGCGAAAGGCTCATTTGAGGTGAGTCCTGCTTTCGAATATAGCCTTGATAACGGAACCTCTTGGGCTAATGGAGGCGAAGAAGTCGCTCTCGAAGAAGGCAAGTCCTTCTTGACCCGCTCCAAAGAAGACAAAGAGCATACCCTTGCGATAATCTCAATGCGGAGTGGTACACCAAAGTCACCGGCAAAGCCGTTGAATCGACCTATCGCGATAATGTCCCAGCCAAGTACTACGTTGGAACGGTCATCAGCCATAGCCATTTCTTCGGCGGCGTTCTCCATACCGTCCAAAGCATCTGGTTCGTCCCAGTCGCTATCCTCGTCCCAATCCTCATCATCGGAACGATGACCGTCATCGATTTCATCAAAGGATACCGTGAGGAAAAGAAGAAAGAGGAAGAGGAACTGAGCGCTGAGATGATTGCAGCGGGAGTGGATCCTACTGACGAAAAAGCCTCCCTCATCTTCAAAGAGAAATACCAGATGCGCAAAGAGATTGAGCGGGAGATGGAGGAGATGAAGAAGGAGCAGAAAGCCCTCTTCATGGAAGAATTCAAGAAAGCCAAAGAAGAGCTCGCCAAATCGGAAGAGCTTGAAAGAATAAAGCAAGAAGAGAAGGCTAAGATTTTAGCCGAGCTCGCTAAGGAAGGAGAGAAGCAATGAGACGATTACTTAACTTCTTCGCATCCCGTTTCTCCTATAAGACCCACAAGAGAAACGCCTATATCATCTATGGTCTTTTAGCCATCAACACCATCGCCTCGATCGTCCTTTACACGATTATGATCAGAGGCTACTACAAGCCTGGTTTCATCGTCAGTCTTTATATCACCATCCTTGTCAACGCCGTTCTTATAGTCGTCTCCCTTATTTACCAGGATATCCTTGCGATGTCAGCGATAGATAGAGATATCGCTAAAGATAACTTCACGAAAGAACTCTATATCTTCAATGAATCTGCTGTAAGGCAGAACTTCCGCTACATGATGCTTAGAAGGAGAGCAGAATCCCTCTTCGCCGTCCTTGACGTTAGAGACATCACCCGACTCCGTAGCATCTATGGCCAAAAAGGACCGCGTATCATTAATGACGCTTTACATACCGCGATATATGAGGCGGTTGGCAAAGACAATAAGAACTACGTTTATGGCTTCTCCCCAATCAAGGGTTGGATCCTCATCAAAAAAGGAGGGGAGGAATCCCTCTTCATCGAAGAACTCCAGTCCATCTGCCAAAGAGTCAATTACATCTTAGAGAAAGACGGCACGATGCCTGATGTCGCTATCCTTTGTGGCGTTTATCATGCCTATCATGGCCAGTCTTTCGAAGACGTCTATAGCAAAGCCCAAATCGCTGGCACCTATAACCTCTCATCCCGTATCTCTAGCGACGTCATCGTCTATAGTGAGGAATTCATGATGGATGATGAAGGTGAACGTTCCCTCTCTAGCGAACTTGGTAACGCCATCAACGAAGAGCAGCTCCAAGTCTTCTATCAACCGAAATTCGACCTCCATAATGACACCTTCTTCGGCGCTGAAGCCTTAGTGAGATGGAACCACCCATCCCGTGGTCTTCTCCCGCCATCCCTCTTCATCCCATTTGCCGAGCAATCCGGACGTATCATCGAAGTCGATAAGTACGTCTTTGAACAGGTCTGTAAGAACATGGTGAAGTGGAAGAACGAAGGAAAACGTATTCCAAAGGTCTCCATCAACCTTTCTAGAAAGACCGCTCTCGCACCGGATATCCTTGCCTTCTATAAGGAAACCATGGAGAAATACGAGATCAATCCTAAGTGGATCGAGATTGAGTTAACCGAATCCATGGCCGCCCAAGACGCCGTCTTCGTCTCCGCGATGATTAGAAAGATCAAAGCCCTTGACCTTGATACCTCAATCGATGACTTCGGCATGGGTTATTCGGCTTTCTCTTCTTTGAAGAAGATTCCTTTCGACACATTAAAGATCGACAAATCCTTCATCGATGAGGTTGAGCTTGATCAAAAGAGCCGTGACCTCGTCCGTTGTATCAATGATATCTCCCATTCCTTAGGCATGAAGACCATCGCCGAAGGTGTCGAGACCGAAATCCAGAAAAACATTGTCAAAGAACTCGGAATCGACGCCGTCCAAGGCTATTACTATAGCCGCCCACTCGGTGAGTTCGAATTCCAGAGATTCCTCATGAACAACCCATTCGAGAAGAAGAAAGCAGGGGAGGTAGCCAAATGATCGCCATTATCGGAACGACCGCTGATGATATCCTCTATTTCAAAGCCAAGATGGGTAACCCAAAAGAAGTGACCCTCACTGGTGGCTTCAAAGCCTACGAGGGCACCATTTTCCGTGAGGATTGCATCGTTGCCGCGACAGGACCATCGCTTGTTGATGCTGGCATCATCATGACGCTTATCATTGAGAAGTTTGACCCATACATGGTCTTTAACGTCGGTTCGGTCTATAGCTTTAGCGACGAACTCCGCCAAGGCGACCTTTTCATCGCCGACCGTTATTTCTATGCCGACATCGACTTCACCGATAACAAAGAGGCCGTCTATGGCCAAATCCCAGGAAGGGATCCATTCTTCGTCGCCGATAACCTCATTAACGATAGGGCGGAGAAGAACGCTTACCTCATGACGACGAGATACGTCCAAAGAGGCTTCCTCCTTTCTGGATCATCTTTCTATTTCATGCCAAACAAGGTCTCGACCATCGTCAAGAACCATTTCCTCGTCCAAGAGGAAAATATGCGCGCTTACGACAATACAAGTGCGGCTATCGCGATGGTTTGCCACATCAATAACACCGCCCTTTTGACCATCAAAGGCGTGGCGATGCAGATGGGCAAAGATAGAGAAAGAATCAACTATATCCGTACAGGCTTAGAGATGATGCCGACAATCGGCAAGATCATCACCCGAATCCTCGTCGCCCGTACCGAGGACGTTAACGAATAAGGAGAAAGGCCATGAAAAAGAACCAAACCAAACAAGTCAATCTTAAGGCCTTCCTTAGCAACCGCGCATCAACCGTCGTCGGTCCGATTTTCCTAGGCTTATTCATACTCTCGGCGGTGGGAATCCCTCTTGCCTATTATTTTGAGAACAAAATCCTTTTATGGGTGAGTTTTGGCGTCCTCCTCGTCTCCGCTTTGACGGTTGCGATCATCATCATCCATTTGGGCCTAGATTACACGAGGATGTCCGCAAAGCTCGCCAAAGACATCAGCTCTCAGATTAGGAGCTTCGCCGACGGCAACTTCATGACGGTCAATAAGGATTATGACACGGTCTTCCCGGCTTTCACCGAGATTCAGCAGCAGATGAACCAGGCCATCGCCGACTATTCGAACTACCGCCTCGTCTATGTTGGCAAAGCGATGGATGAGAAGATCAACAAAGACATCGAAGAAGGTCTCGTCTATGACAAAGAGACATTCACCGAGAACCTTAAGAAAGAGGTTCAGAAGAATGATTCTTATCGAAGCGCTCTTCTTCTTATCTCTCTCCAAGGCGCCAAATCCTTCGAAGAGAAAGACTTTGAAGCATTAACCCTCAAAGTGAGAGAAACCTTCCCTCACTCGATGCTTGGAAAATACAATGATTCAACTATCGCCGCCTATCTCTTCAGCGTGGAATCCTTCCTTGGTTTAGAGACGGTTTGCGAGGGATTTGTCACGAATTTCAATGTTTTGAAGATTTCTGAATCAACAAGTAGAGAAAGCTTCATCCATTCTAAGATCGGCGGAGTCATCTATCCGTATTGCTCTCTCAATAACCTTCTCGAAGAGGCGGAGAACGCCCTAAAAGAAGAAGGGGAGGTCAATCTTAGCTATGGCATCAAAGACGTCTATTATCCTCACCGCATACTTAGCGAATCTTCTAAGCGTATCCTCTTCCTCGCTAACTTCGAGAAGTGGGAATACGAGATCAAACACGCCAAAGACTACGCTGGTGAGATCGAAGCCCTTAAGAACGCTATTCAGTGGCTTATGACCCAAAGCGATTTCGAGGTCGCCGGTGTCTATGAATATGGCGACAAGACAAAAGACTATCGTCTCCTCTTTGAGACTTCCCGTATTGAAGGCACAAGAGGCTTCTCCCGTTTCGGAAGCATCCTTACCCCATCCTTCGTCGGTCAGTTCGTCCAAGAAGCAAAGAAAGACACCATGTTCGTCGGTAACGCCCGCACAGACCTTCCAAAAGACCTTGCTGAGCCAATCCTCTCTCTAGGTATGGAATCTTTTTTCATCGCCGCTCTTGACATCCTCTCTAAGAGAGATGATTCCCTCCATGATTTGCTTGATAACTTAGCCTCTAGAACTAGCAGATACCTTTATTCCGTTGACCGTCCAACTCACACGATCACCTACATGAGCGATAACCTGAAGCACGCTTTCCCTAACGCTCACGAAGGAGATATCTGCTACAAAGTCTTAAGAACCGGACATGATAAGCCATGTAGCCATTGTCCTCTTAGATATGGCGCCGATCACCGTGTCATCCCATCAATCGGTCCATCCGAATCCCAAATCTCCATCCTCCAGTACCGTGGAGCGAATAACGACGAATCGACCATCATGATCGAACGTGGCACCACCCAAGGCCTTGTGGCAGGAAGCCATCTCGTCGATGATTCCCTCCTCATCAAGAACGCCCAAGCCCTCTCGATCGACGTCAACCGCGAGCTCAAAGCCAAGACCGCACGTGGTTATATCGTCTCTTGCTCGCTTATCGACTATGAGGCCGCTTTAAGAGAGTTACCGCAGTCGGATGCGAACTCCTTAATGTCTAGTATTGTCGCTAACTTCCAGGATGCCGGTTATGGCGAGCTCCTTTATAGGTTCGACACATATAGCATCAGCTTCCTCTTAAAGGGCTACACCAAGATCAAGATGATGGACTTCGTCGAAGAAGCGGCGGAGATCCTTTCCCATCCTCTTGAAGCTAGGGAATATAGGTATAACGCCAACTACGCTTTCTGCGCCGTTGCCTATCCTTCCGAAATCGTCACCACCAGCTTTTTCATCATTATC
>CADCDV010000072.1 GCA_902800255.1 uncultured Erysipelotrichaceae bacterium
CAGAGTTAGCTAAGCAGCTTTCGATGTTGTAGCTCTGCTGGTTGAAGTAATTGCCATAGCTGATCTCGAAAGTTGGATCGCCCTCGGCGCCTTTCTGGGCTTCGTTCTTGGCATAGTAGTCAAGCTCGAAGTTGTAACCGATATTGACGGTGGTCTCGGCCTCATCTGGCTCTGGGAGTTTGATACGGCCTTCTTTGACCTCTTTCTGCTCAGCGAGCATGTACATGCCCCAGTAGGTATTGTTGAGATAGACGGAGACTGGTGTGAAGTCGGTGGCCCAGACTTTGGAATCGTCGGCGATGACGCCTTTGGCTAAGGTTAAGCCAAGAGCGGTTCTCGAGATGGTGGTGTCTTTGGCATCGCCAAGGAGAACCCACTTCTTGAATTTCTGGTCGCCATTGAGGCCAAAGAGGCTCTGTTTCTTATCGAATTTGATCTGTAAGCCCTTCTTATCGAAGCCAGCGGTCTGGTTGCCTCTGACTTTCATCGTGGCGGCAAGAGGTTTATCCTCAGCCGTGTTATAGCTTCCACCATTGGTGATGGCGATGGTGCCAGTGACGCTTGGACGGGTGACGTCGGTGCTTCTTGCAGCAGTCGCGAAGTTGGCGTTTGGATCGGTCGCATCATAGTTGAATCTGATCTCTGGAAGGGCAGACTGGGTGCTATCGACCTGGATGGCGTGGCAAACGCTGCATTCCCTATATTTAACGTTGGAGTAGTTAAAACGAGGATCATTGAGCTTGGTGCCAAGGTTCTCGGTCTTCCATTCGCCGAAGGTGTGGGCGGCGCTATCTTTCTTTTCGTCGCAATCGGCGCAAGCGTGCCAGTGATTGGTGGCATCGTGGGACCATTCGGTTTCCCAGTTGTGGACGATTGAGACATTGCTCGAAGTGTTGACAGCAATGCTGGAACCGTCGCTTGAGCTGGTGATGGCGGATGTTTGTGCCGATTCAGATGATTCAGCAACAACACTGCTCTTCTTTACGCCATCGGTGTTGCAGCCCGCAAGCATAAATGGGACAGCAAGCACTGAAACAGCTTTGAAAAACTTCTTCATGAAAAAACATTCCTTTCTTGAGGGATGTATCAAATGATGTCCCCCATAATTCATCAAGATGTTGACTTGCAACTCTTATTGTATACGAATAATTAATCAATATAAACTGTAGTTTATTGGTGAAAGAAAAAACACGCCTTAAGGCGTGTATTTTTTGCGAGTGTCTTATTTGCTCTCTTTGTGGGCCTTTTCGATCTGCTCTTCTTCTCTTTTGAGGGCGGCGTTGATACGTTCCTCTTTATAGAAGATGTCATCAAGAAGGAAGGTTAACTCAGGGACTTTGCGGAGGTCCATCTTCTTCGCAAGGGAGCTTCTCACATAGCCCTTGCAACGATTTAATTCGGCAAGGTTTTGCTGAGGATATTTGGCTCCGAGGAAGGAAACATAGACTTTCGCGGTCGAGTAATCGTTAGAGACGATGACCTCGTTTACCGATGGCATACCGATATGCGAGTTCTTGAGCTCAAACATCAGGATGTCGGAGATGTTCCTAGCGATGACGGCTTTGATTCTGCCATTTCTATCTGCCATAACTACTCCTTGTCGACCATCTCATATCCTTCGACGATGTCGCCTTCTTTGATATCGTTGAAGTTCTTGATCGAGATACCGCATTCGTAACCTTCACGGACCTCTTTGGCGTCGTCTTTGAATCTCTTTAAGCCAGCGAGCTCGCCTTCATAGACGATGACGCCCGCTCTAAGGAGACGGATCTTGCTGCCGGCGTTGATGGTGCCACTAGTGACATAGGAGCCACCGATGGTGCCAATCTTCGAGATCTTGTAGATGTGCCTGATCTCAGCCTGACCGGTGATCTTCTCGACCTTCTCGGCCTTATACATACCTTTGACGAGGGCTTCAATTTCTTCGAGTACCTCGTAGATGATGCGGTGAGTTCTGATTTCGACCCCTGCTTCAGCCGCTTTGGCGCTGATGCGGGAATCTGGACGGATATTGAAACCGTAGATGATGGCATGGGAGGCTTGGGCCAAAAGAAGGTCGCTATCGTTGATAGCACCAGCACTGGCAGCGAGGACTTTGATCCTGACTTGCTCGTTGCTTTGCTTCTCGATGTTGGCTTTGACGGCCTCAGCAGAGCCTTCGGTATCGGCTTTGATGATGATGTTGACGTCTTGGACCTTGCCAGCGTTGACGAGGTTATTGAGGTCGCTAAGAGACATCGCGGCGTTGGCGCCTCTTTCTTGCTTTTGCTTCTCAAGAGCGCGTCTTTCGGCGATTTCTTTGGCTTCTTTCTCAGTTGGGAAGGCCATGAAACGGTCACCTGCCATTGGGACGGCAGAAAGACCGGTGACGGCTACTGGGGTCGATGGGCCAGCGGATTTGAGGACGGCGTTATATTCATTGGTCATCCTTCTGATCTTGCCATAAATCTCACCGACGACGACATAGTCGCTTGCGGCGATGGTGCCATTTTGGACAAGGAGGGTGGCTTTTGGACCTTCACCCTTATCGAGTTTGGCTTCAAGGACGGTGCCGATGGCGTATCTATTTGGGTTGGCTTTGAGTTCCATCATCTCGGCTTTAACCAAGATGGCGTCTAGTAAATCGTTGATGCCTTTGCCGGTTTTGGCACTGACTTCGACGGTCATGATCTCACCACCGAAATCCTCAGCGATGACGTCATGGGCCATGAGCTCATTCTTGACTCTGTCTGGGTCGGCTCCTGGCTTATCCATCTTGTTGATGGCGACGATGATCTCGCATTCAGCGGCTTTGGCGTGGTTGATGGCCTCGATGGTCTGAGGCATGACGCCGTCATCGGCGGCAACGACAAGAACAGTTATGTCAGTCGCATCCGCGCCACGGGCTCTCATCGCGGTAAAGGCTTCGTGCCCTGGAGTGTCGATGATGGTGATCTTCTTGCCTTTGTATTCTTTCTGGTAAGCGCCAATGGCTTGGGAGATGCCCCCTGCCTCATGGGCAGCGAGGTCACTATGCCTGATGGCGTCGATGATACTTGTCTTACCATGGTCAACGTGGCCCATGACCGAAACGACCGGGGCACGCTCGACTAAGGAAGCTGGATCATCTTCGATCTTGAGGTCTTCGAAGTGCTCGGCATCGACGATTTCCTCTTTCTTGAAGTCATATCCGTATTCAAGGCAGACAGTGCCGATCATCTCATCGTCAAGAAGTTGGTTGATGGTGACGGCTTTGCCATTCATGAACATGTATTTGATGATGGATGGGATCGGGACGTTGATGGCTTTAGAAAGCTCTGCGACCGTTAAAGGCTTGGAGTAGACGAAGACACCGCCGTTGACTTTGGCGAAATCCTCTTTTTTCTTCGGACGTGACTCGAAGTTGGCCTGACGGAAACCACTATGGTTTTTGTTTTGGCCACCCTTCTTGTTATTGAACTGCGGTTTTTTCATCTTTTTCTCCTTTCTTGAGCTTGAGAAGATAGCTCATGGCGGCTTTCTTATTCACGATGCCAAGGAATTTGACCTCGGAATGGCCAAGGGCCTTTCCGATTTCTTTGGCCGTGAATGTCTGAGACAAAGGTTTATGGGCGCGTTTGATCCTTCCTAAGGTACGGAGGGACTCACCGCTATCGAGGTCGGTTGCGGCCACGATGAGGGCGACTTCTTCCATCCTCTTATGAAGCTCCTCGCCGATGATGGCTTGGTGGCTTGGATATAAGAGGCCTAAGAATCCTAACGCGTCGTTTTGGCTCATAATGTCTCCAAAAGTTCCTCTTCTTCTTTGCTTAATGGACGATGGAGGAAATGGTTGAAGGCGCTTTTCTTGATGGCGTCTTTCCCGCTTCCTTTCTTGAGGTAAACCCCTCGTCCTTTGAGGGTTTTCTCTTTATCGAGGATGAGTTCCTCATCCTTTATCACGAGTCGGAGAAGCGTCTCACGCGGAAAGCGTTTGCGTGAGACGATATCCGTTCTGTCGTTGACGATTCTCATTATCTGATGTCGTCGTCGTACTCGTCGTTGTACTCGTACTCGAGGTTCTCGTCTTCCTCACTGTAGTAGTCGGCCTCATTCTCTTCTTCGGCTTCAACCTCAGCGAGCTCCTCTTCGGTGTAGATCGGCATGGCATTGGCAAGAGGCTCAAGAGGTTTCTCGTGAGCGATCTCTTTCTCGCTGATCTTGCGAGGACGTTCGTGGTCTTGACTTCCACTTTCACCTCTGGCTCTGGCTCTTTCTCTGGCTCAGGTTCAGCGACTGGCTCAACCTCGTCAAGGATCTTGGCAGATTTGACCTTGGTGACGGCTGGTTTGACGACGACTGGGGCCTCCTCTTCGATGGACTCTTCTGGAGTGGCAGCCTCTTCTTCGGCAAGGAGAGCTTTCTCCTTCTCTTCGGCCTGACGGAGGGCTTCACGTTCTTCGGCAAGGCGGAGTGAACGCTCGGCGTAGTTGACACGCTCCTTGGCGCGCTTATCCTCTTCGACTCTGGCGCGGATGTCTTCGATGGACTCGTATTCGATACCATCGTTAGCGGCCTGGGTCTCTTCTTTGATATCGATGGAATATCCGGTTAAGCGTTTGGCAAGACGGATGTTGGCGTTCTTTTTGCCAAGGGCGACATAATACTGATCGTCTTTGACGATGGCGTAAGCGGACTTAACGCCTTCTTCGTCCTCTGGTTTGATCGCGACACCGACAACCTGGGCTGGACGGAGGGACTCAGCGATGTAAAGGGCTGGGTCATCGCTATATGGGATGATATCGATCTTTTCTTTTTCGTGGCTGTTGCCAAGCTGGGCAACGATCTTCTGGATGCGGCTTCCACCCTGACCGATGCAAGCGCCGGTTGGATCGACGTCCTCTTTCATCGAATAGACGGAGACTTTGCTGCGAAGACCAGCGATACGGGCGATGCCTTTGATGATGACGACGCCTTCATAGATTTCGTGGATTTCTTCTTCAAAAAGTCTCTTGAGGAAGCCTTCGCTGGAACGGGTGACTTCGATCTGAGGTCCTTTCTTGACGCCGTCGACATCGACGCTCTTGACCTCTTGGATATAGACCTTGATGGTCTCGCCTGGTTTGAAGTATTCATCACCGATCATGTCTTTCTTGTTGAGCTCGATGACGGTTCTTCCGACCTTGATGGCGACACCTTTCTCATCGCTTCTTTCGACGATGCCGGTGAGCATCTCTCCGATGTGATCCTTGTAGATGTCATAGAGAGCGACTCTTTCCGCTTCGCCGATCTTGTTGCGAAGGATGGTGCGGATGCTCACAGCGGTGAGCTTCGTAAGTTCGTTGAGAGGGCAATAGATGCTATAGAAGTTATTGAGTTTGATGTTCTTCTTCTCTTCTTTGACGAGAGCGAGAAGGTATTTGAGGTCTTCTTTCTCTTTCTTTTCCTCGCCTCTTGGACGTTTGAGGTAATCGATCTCCTCTTCGAGATGCTCGATTGTGGCCTCGGCATCCTCTTTGGCGTCCTCTTTGCTGATCTCGAGGTAATCGTCTTCGACTTCTTTGACGATCTTCTTCTTCTGGCAAAGGGTGGCATGAACACTGCCATCCTCTTCCTCGATGATCTTGGCTTCGACGATGGCGTCGTCTCCACCTTTGAGGAACTTGATGTAGGAGGTTTCCATGGCCTCCTTAAGTGCGGCGAGAACGGAATCTCTGCTGATTCCTTTTCCTTCGGCGATGGTGGCGATGAGCTCGCTGAAGGTCATTTCCTTTTT
>CADCDV010000073.1 GCA_902800255.1 uncultured Erysipelotrichaceae bacterium
TCGCCCTGGGCGGTGTAGTAGTCCTTCACCCGGCGGACAAAGCGGTCGCGCTTGATGTCATAGACGTCGCAGCCGGCGACCACCCGGACATCGTCCATCGACATGAAACTGTTCAGCAGGTACATCGCCTGCTGCCCGAGGCCGATGAAGCCCATCCGGACCTTCTCGTTCTTGGAGACATTCTTCTTCGGGGCGGCGGGCATGCCCATCCCGGAAACGGGCGCGAGGGTGGCCGCGGCGGCCCCCAGCGCGGAATAACGGAGGAAATCTCTTCTTTGCATAGCGCGGTCGGTTATTTCTTGTAGCCCAGGTCCAGGATGCGGACGTTGCGGATCTTCAGGCCCGCGCCGTGGCCGCAGAAGGAGATGAAGCCTTTGTAGTTGAACATGCCGGGATGATTGTGCCCGTCGATCGTGTAGGGGTTCTTGTCGCTCCCGTCCGGGGCCACGTTGTGTCCCTTGGTGACCTTGCGGACATCGGCGTCGGTGATCACTTCCCCGTTGACGGTGACCTTGATGTGGTCGCCCTCGACGACGATCTCCTCGGTGCTCCACTCGCCCAGGGGCTTGTGCTTGAGGCGCTTGGCCGGGACGACGCCGTAGATGGAACCGTGGACCTGGTAGTCCCGGAGCCAGCCCGCATAGGCGGGGGCGTCGTGGTCGAGGATCTGGAGTTCGCACATGCCGTCGTAGGCGGCATCCACGTTTTCCGGGGTGCGGATGCCCACGCCGTTGTTCACGCCTTCCTCCAGGAAGCAGAACTCGAAACGATAGACGAAGTTGCGGTACTCTTTCTTGGTGTAGAGGTTGCCCGTGCTACCATAATTAGCTGACACATAAATAGTTCCATTGAGAGGAATATAACCCTCAAGGTCACCCTGCCACTTGTCGAGATTGGTTCCATCGAAGAGCATCTCAAAGCCCTGCTTCTTAAGCCATTTGAAGACTTTGCCGCACATATAGATGCCAAAGCAGTTTGGGGTGTTATAAAGGCTATTCGCGTCTACCTGGGTCTTCCACTTAAGCATGGTTGGGGTAACGATATCAAGATCTTCGCGGATGAGGTCTTCCCTGATGATGACGATGGCAAGACCAGATGGGCCAACGTTCTTTTGGACACCGGCATAGATTACGCCATATTTGCTGACGTCACATGGCTCGCTTAAGAAACAAGAAGACTGATCGGCAACGAGAGGTTTCCCTTTTGTATCAGGGAGTTTGTGGAACTTAGTTCCATAGACGGTGTTGTTCTCACAGATATGAACGTAGTCGGCGTCTTCCCTGACTGGAAGGTTATCGAGATTCGGGATATGAGTGAAGTTGTCATCCTTTGAGGAGGCAATGACCTCGCAATCGCCAAAGAGACAGCCTTCCTTATAAGACTTCGTGGAGAATAGACCAGAAAGGATATAGTCCGCTTTCTTGTTCTTCATGAGGTTCATCGGAACGGCTGCGAACTGAGTGGACGCGCCGCCTTGGCAGAATATGACTTTATAGTTGTCTGGGATCTTAAGAAGATCGCGAAGATCGGCAATAGCTTCTTCTAAGACCTTTTCAAAAGGTTTAGATCGATGGGAGATCTCCATGATGGACATTCCGCTATTCTCAAAATCGAGAAGTTCCTCTTGGGCTTCTTTGAGGACGTCCAAGGGAAGGGTCGCAGGACCTGCTGAGAAGTTATAGACTCGCTTCATAAATTTCTCCCTTAAAGTGCTACCTATGATTTTATCATAAGGCTCTCTTCAAAAGTCACTCTTCTTTTTCGTTTTCACCCGCAAATCCGTACCTTTTCGTGCAAAAAAAGCCGAGGTTTTATCCTCGGCTGGTTTTTAATCTCAGAACAATTACTGGATTATTTGTACATTAACCAAATCTCAGTGATGTTGAGGTTATAAGAACCTAAACGGGTGTAGGTAAGTTTGCAAGCACCAGCATCAATCGAACCAAAGGCACCCATCTCACAAAGGGTGAACGAACCGTTGCCGTTTTCGCCAGCGGTCATGCCCATCTCTTCGTAGGTCTTCTTGTTGGTAATGGTGAGGTCAGTACCGTTGATATTGACGCCGACATTTGGATCGGTGCCATTGAAGAAACCTCTGTTCTGGTTGTTGTTGTTACCATCGTACCAGTAGTCGACCCAACCATAGACGGCGATAGTCGCATTTGTAACGGCCTGAGGCATGGTGAATTCATACTCGACATAGCTGCCATTCGGAGAAGCAAGCTTAACTGTAGCGCCACTGCTATCCTTGTTGGTGCCCTCCATCTTGGTGTATTCAGTAGCATCAAGAATGATGGCCTTGGTGTGGCACTGGCTGCACTCATTGGTCCAGTAACCAGTCTTGCCCTCTTCCGTGTGTTTCTCACTCTTGGTTCCCCAAGTGTGGGCTTTCTTTGGAATAGCGGTCTCTTTGTTGCTCATGCTGCTATTGATACAGACTTCAACGTCCTTACCTTCGGATTCGCAAGTTGGATCAACGTGGAGGCTGGCATCCTTTGACCAGATGGCAGAAAATTTGCTGGAGCTGCTCTTGGAGCTAGAGGCTTTGACGCTGGAGGTTGAAGCTCCGGCAGGTTTGGACTGTTCGCCCTCTCCATTTCCGCAGCTGGCAAGCATCATGCCGGCGAGCATCGCGGAAGCCATAAGAATTTTTGAGAATTTCATGTTTAACCTTTCTTGAAGCGTTGCTTCATAAAAAAACACATAAAACGGACTTCAAATGAATATTCGGCTTATATGTCACGGATAATTGTAATTGTTTATCATTCTTTTTCAAGGAAACACCCGTCAAAAAAGATGGAATTTCGTTGCTTTTGCTCAAAAAGGAAGCGCTTAACCAGAACTTCTGTCTTTTTGTTTTGG
Organism: uncultured Erysipelotrichaceae bacterium; assembly: GCA_902800255.1. Taxonomy (GTDB): domain Bacteria; phylum Bacillota_I; class Bacilli_A; order RFN20; family CAG-826; genus UBA4951. The sequence goes on from CADCDV010000073.1 coordinate 2,863, forward strand.
ATAAAAGCATGTTAAAATTTCCTCACATCCTGAAAGGAAAAAACATATGCAAGTCAGTATCCGCAACAAATGGATTTCTTTGCGCGGCGGCTCCACCGTCAAAGACATGAATGAAAAAGACGTTCTTTACGTCAAAGGCAAATTCTGGACCTTTACCAGAAAGAAATTTGTCCAGGACATGAACGGAAATCTCCTCTACACCGTCAGAAACAAATTTTGGACGTTCTTCGTGAGAAAAGCCTTGGTCTATGACAAAGACGGCAATCAACTCGCTTTCATGAAGAAGAAGTTCTGGTCGTTCCATGACCATTACTTCATCGATACCAAACTCGGCCAGATCGAAATCAAAGGCAACATCCTCTGCTTCGACTACCATATTTCCCTCAAAGGCAAGGAAATCGGCCACGTTTCTAGAAAGATCTCTCTGAGAGATTCCTTCGTCCTCGATATTGATGACGAATATAAGAATGATTTGGCCTTCTTCGTCGCTCTTGTCATCGCAATCGACAACATCACCGACCAGAGAAGACAGGACAACTCTTCCTCCTACTCCGACTAAAAAGACTAACAAAAAAGACCCCCTCGGAATTTGATGGGTACCCAGTTTCCTAGACATCAAATGTTTGCTGACTGGATTGTATCATAAGGCCAACATGGATGCTTCCCTGAACTTAGACGGAGGCATCCATTTTGTTTTGCTTTTAATCCTCTGGTTATTGTAGTAATCAATGTACTCAGTAACAGCCTTTTTAAATTGATCAAATGTTTTGAATTCTGATTCGTGACCATAAAACATTTCGTTTTTCATTACTCCAAAGAATGATTCCATTATGCAGTTATCAATACAGTTTCCTTTTCTAGACATTGATTGAATAATACCTTTTTCTTTAAGCCTTTGTTGGTAATAGTTATGTTGATATTGCCAACCCATATCACTATGAAAAATTAGTCCTTCTAGATCAGGATATTTTATAAAAGCTTCATCTAACATTCGCTTGGTTTGTTCTAGATTTGGAGATAACGATAAATCCCACGCAACAACATCTCCCATTCCCATATCAATAATCGGAGATAGATAACATTTACCAAATGCACAGTTAAATTGAGAAACATCTGTTGTCCATTTCTCGTTTGGTTTATTCGCTATAAAGTTTCTATTGATAAGATTATCCGCTATATGACCAACTTCACCGATATAGGAATGATACTTTTGTTTCTTTTTAACCGCTCTTAAGCCAAGTTTACTCATTAATCGGAGAACTTTCTTATGATTGATCAAATAACCCTGATTACGGAGTTCCGCTGTGATTCTTTTAAAGCCATATCTT
>CADCDV010000074.1 GCA_902800255.1 uncultured Erysipelotrichaceae bacterium
CAACTGAAGAAGAAATTGCTGCTAGTACCAAAAAAGCTATTCACGTTAATGAAAGCAATAGTAATCAAGTCAAATTCATTAGAGATAGATTAACAGCGTTATTCAAAGTCTTACACCAAGCAGCCGCTAATAATAAAGCCTATGAAATCAACGCTAATAACCAAGCAGTTGCTTCTTCAAAGACTGTCGAACAAGTTATCAAAGAAAACTTCGACCTCAACGCTTGGGCAGAAGGCTTCATCATCAACGCCGTCTGCTTACCACCAGATGTCGGTTATTCTTCCTTCTACATGTCCTTCGACAACAGCCCAGAAGGCGATAAGAAGCTTAGATTCGATAACCCATGGGATTTCGACTCTAACTTCGGTAACAGAAGAAACTTCCTTGAGAAACCAGACCAGGCCAATGGCAATAGTGGATGGGGCGGCGGATCGTCCTACGATCCATACTTCATGGATAGAACCGCCAACATGTGGCTCCAGCTCTTAGGCAAGATGGACTTCTTCATGAATGACTACGTCAAGCCAAAATGGAATGCCGCTAGAACGAGTGGTGTCTTCGAAGACATGATGAACTTAGCCAAGACCTATTACGCCTATTACGATGGCGAATACACCAAGAACTTCGCCAAGTGGACAACCACCCAGGCTTCTGACAACAATGTCGGCAGCTACTTCAACGGTGATGGCGTCAACTCTGGCGAGCTCAGAAAGCCATTCGTCAACGTCAGCGAACGCAAAGAGGCTCAGAAAGAGACCCTCAACTGGTTGGCCAAGCGTGTTAACTACCTCGAGAACAGATGGGTTCCAAATAGCACCAGAACTCCTCTTAAGGTCGTTAAATAAGCACATAAGCTAATAGAAGCAGCGGGCAAACGCTCGCTGCTTTTTCTTTGCCCATTATTTTGCTACAATATATCCATAAAAGGAGTCACATATCATGGAACAAATCGTTTCTTTTATCGAAGAAGCCTTGGGTTTAGGTGATATCAACGATGGCATCGCCATCGCTTTGTTCATCGTCATCATCCTTATCGGCGTCGTCAGTATCTTCGCCTTCGGAGTGGAGATCGCTCTTGCCATCAAGTACGTCAGATTCAACCGCGTGCAGAATAGCAGGGGACAAAACGGCGAAGAGATCGCTAGAGACTTATTAGACAAAGAAGGCCTTAACCACATCAGGGTCAGCGTCACCGGCTCATTCCTCTTCGGAAACAGCTATTCGCATTACTTCAAGAAAGTCCGTCTTAGGAGATGGACCGTCAAGAAGAGGAGTATTTCTTCACTGGCGATGGCCGCTCAGAAATCATCCCTTGCCGTTCTTGATAAAGAAGGCGACAAAGACATGAAGACCAGGATTGCCTTAACGCCTCTTATCTATTTTGGCCCTCTTGCCTTCGTCCCGCTTGTCATCATCGGTATCGGCCTTGATATCGTTTTATTCCACACCATCGGCGTTTTCTCAATCATCTTAACTGCCTTAGGCTTACTCTTCTATCTCGTCTCATTCATCATGTCGATCATGGTTCTTAAGACCGAGAAGAAGGCCCAAGAAAAGGCAATCGAGGTCATGCGTAGAGATAACCTCGCCAATGAAGAAGAGATCGGAATGTGCAAAGAACTCTTCCGTCTTTATAACATCGAGTACATCAACGACATGGTCATCGCTCTCCTTGAGCTCATCTACCGTGTCCTTCTCTTATTCGCGAATATGTCAAGCTCATCCTCATCTTCGAGAGATTAAGCGGAAATTGTAGGGGTTTTTCAAAAAAAGGGTGGCAAATCGCCATCCTTTTCTTTTTTGTTCTATTTCTTAATCGTGATCATGTAAGCAGGGGATTTCCTACCCTCAACGCTTACTTCTTTAAAGCCCATGAGGTTTGCTAGAGCTTTATTGCCATAGAGATAGAAATGGACCGGGTTGACTCTCTCAGAGATCTTCTCCATCAGGAATGGAATCCCCTCTTTAAGATAGTTCTTGTCGCCTGAGACATTAAAGAGGAGGACTTTGTGGGCGCTTAAATGCATATAAGAGACTTCACCAACCCTCTTGTGATTCCATAACACGAGGTAATCGACTTCGCCTTCTTTCTTCTTTTTGCTAGAGATTTTGGTTCCTCTCATGTCTTCTGGGAGGATGATTGGGCGAAGCGAGAGAGAAGGTTTCTTCTCGTGAACATATTCGATGTTTGGGAAATAGAGGTTGAAGGACTCGTAATTGCTTAAGAGGTTACGAAGGTTCATGACGCTTTCATGATGGTCTTTGTAGAGCTTCTTAACGAAGTCTTTGGTGACCTGTCTTTCGGTATGTTTATTCGCTGGACAATTAGTGTCAACGATAGGAAGGTTTTCTTCCTCGGCCATATGGACCAAATACCATTCGTGGCAGTAGATGAGAGGCCTAATGAAAGTGACACCCGCCCTCTCAAGCGTCATCTTAGGATCAAAGGTTGCGACCCTTCCTCCATGAACCATATTCATGAATAAAGTTTCGACAGAGTCTTCGTTATGATGAGCAAACGCGACTTTGTTGCAGTGGAGCCTTTTCGCTTCTGCGTTGATCGCGGCTTTCTTCATACGCGAGCAGATTGAGCAAGGAAGATGGCCATCAGGTTTTTTGTGCGCTTTCAAAATATCGTAGACAAATTTACTGTCAACGACAGATAGTTTTGTGCCACATTCTTCGGCGAACTTCTCAAGCTTTTTGATCTCATTTCTATCGAAGTCGAAACCAAGGTCGAGGAAGATCGGATGGACCGTGAATTTCTTCTTTGAATAGAGGGTGTATATCGAAAGGGCTTTAAGGAGGCAAAGGGAGTCTTTTCCTCCAGAGACACCGACGGCGATTCTGTCTCCTTCATCGATGAGGGCGAAATCGAGGTCGGCTTTCCTAAGCGATGACAAAACGTTACGGATATAAGCCATGGGGATATTATCAAACTAAGTAACACTTAGGAAAAGAAAAAAGAGGAAGATTCTTTATAGGAGTCTTGCCTCTTTGGCTTCGTTTAAGAAGGAAGTGCCGAATTTGGAGAAGGTCTGCCTATGTAAGTCAAGGTCATTAAGCGCTTTAGCGACAAATAACGGCATCGCCCCAATGAACTTGATCTCGAGGATGCCATATCCTTCTTTTAGAAGGCTCTTTCCTCCAAGCTTATTGATGTCGAAGTCCTCTCTTCGGTAAGTTATGTCTTTATCAACGGTGAGGCGAAGGTAATCTTCCCCGGGTTTATTCATATAGGCAATCCTCTCATATTGCATGAGGGTATTAGGGATGATCGAGCCTCTATATCTATCTCTAAAAATTGCGAGCTCATCGATGAATTCATCGTGTTTGGCGTCCCCGTTCTTCGGAGGGAATGCCCCTTTATTCACGAATTCATCGACCTCTTCTTTGCTAAGGTAGATACGTCTTTTGTAGACGTCTTTGAAAATCTTGTCTTTGAACTCTAAGAAGTAGATAGGCTTATCACCGCCATAAGATCTTAAGCGGAGCTTCTCTTTGAATTTCGGCTTGGCGATGTTGCGGTGGTGAATATCGCCATAGACATTGTCAAAGTAAATCGAGTTAACCTGATAAGACCCTTTCTCTTTGGCGAACTTATCAAACTCGACATGAGAAGAAATAGCCTCAATCAAAAGAGGCAGTTTCTCTAAGGGGATGATGTATTTATTCTCGATTCGGCAGAAGGAATTGCCGGAATTGATTGGCATTTTAGTTCTTCTCGCTCATAACGACGGCGACATTGAGGTTGGCGTTATGCATCCTGACCTCGTCGATAAGGGCTTTGACGCTGTCGCCTTTCTTAAGGGTGACGTTATATCTCACTTCGTAAAGCTGGCCATATTCAACGGTGCGGACGCTTTGGAGATTATAGGATGAGCAATGTGCGGAAATGGCCTCTTCAAAGACTTCCTCGTTAGCAAGATCTTCGCCAACCTGGTATTTCAAAGTGTACACGCCATCTTTGTTTTCGCCGAATTGGAGCTTGTGCGCGATGAGCATGATAGCAATGACAACAACGGCAACGATAATCGGATACATGAAGTAACCAACGCCAAGGACGATGCCTAAAGTGGAGGCCACGATGAGGTAGACCATATCGATCATCGAGAGCTTGTCGCTTCTGAAACGGGTAAGGGCAACGCCAGCGCTCACGACGAGAGCGACTCTGACATAGCCTTCGG
>CADCDV010000075.1 GCA_902800255.1 uncultured Erysipelotrichaceae bacterium
AATTATTATTTATAGTTGTCTTTAATGCAGAAATTAAAGCCTCAAACTCACGCATCTTATTTCGAAGTTCAGAAGTGTATTCTTCGGTAAGTTTGTCACGCTTAGTTTTTCTAAACTCTCTAAGCTGAGTTAAAGTTTCATCAACCTCTGCTTCTTCCTCTATTTCGTTCTTTTGATTGTGGAACGCTCCGTTTCCGTTGCCCTAACCTTAAGCAATGGCATCAACCTTTACGGGAACGCCTTCGATGGGTACGCCTACTCTCTAGTCTTTGTTTCTATCATCGGGTTCTTAGTGTTGCTTATCTTGAAATGCCGCCCAAACATAAAGGCGATTATCAAACCCAATGAAGATCTTCGTTTTGATTGGCTTTGCATTGCTGGAGGAGTTCTTCTCCTCTCTGGTATGGTTCATACCCACTACACCATCTCAGGTCTTCAATTCGCTTCATATGGTATTTGGATATTAGGTATCCTTCTCAAAGTCATATCCATTCATCACAAAACCGAGAACAAAGTGCTTCTCTGGCTCTCATTCGCATATCTTGTTGCTTTCTCAATGGCAATCCCAGTCATGTATCAATCTTTAATTGAAGCACATGTCTTCTTCCATATCCTTGAAGCTGTTGGATCTATCGCGTTAGTTGGAGCTTTCACCTATTTGCTCCTTCGCATATTCAAGGACAATGGAGATCTCTTCCCAATTTGGCCGATTATCTTGGCGATTGTTGTTGACGTTCCTCTTATCGTTCTTCGTTGGAATGAAGAGATCAATTTCTTCGTGCTGATATTCATTGCGTTGTCCACTGTCCTGTATATCGTTGGATTCTCTTACAAAATGAAAAAACGTCCTTGATGTTCCCAAGGACGTATCAGTCATCTACGGCGAGTGAGCCTCAACCTCACGCTTACATAACAAGTGTTATTTGTTACCTTTTTTTCCTTTAGATTGTTTATTTGGCTTATTATTCTCCGATTTCTCTGAACTTGTCATGTATATATCTGGATAATCTTCTCTGACTCTCTTTTCTATTCCATCACTGTTTTTTACTTGAACAAAACCATAAATGACCTTTTTATCCTTCAATTCGGTTCTATCTTCCAAATGTATTACCCCAGTTTGTTTTTGAACATTTAGATGCTGATTCACTCTTCCAACAACCTCTTTAGCTTTGCCCCAATACAAAGGGTAGTAACCGTTTCCAATCGGTTTCCATTGAGAAACATCGTTTATACGACTCTTTTGTTGGTTGTAGTGTTCGAAAAAACCCGCTACTTCGGATTGTTCTAAATAAACAGCAAACCCATATACCGAGCCAAGATCATCTCGAATTGATACTTCTGTAGTGCCAGGCTTATCTACGATTCCACAGGCGTCTCCAGGTTCCAATTTATCTTTGCCCGCAATTTCTAATAAAACCTTAGTCACTTCGTTTCCCATATAAAACCTCTTTTTAGAGATTATCATACTCCATGCACCTAAAACTCTTGTACATATTTGTATATCAAATGAGGAAAAAGGAACAAAAAATCCCCTGCAAAACGGGGGGTATTTTAATTTGATGGGTTTTCGATAGATGGACGCCCTATTGACTTAGATATCGCTAAAAAGATATATCTTTTCTTTAGAGGTAACCCCTATGAAGAAAAGTTACGGAATACTGATGCTCTTGCCGCTCCTTATTGGAAGCTGCGTGAAAGAAAGAGCCTTCGAAGAAAAGACGATTAAGGCCAGATATGTTAATAGCAAATATGATACGACAGCCACTCTCCGTTATTATTCTGGAAGCGTGATCCCCTACATCTCACTAAAGGAATACCATTCTTTGCTATACCGTGGAAGAACCTTCAAAGAAGGAAGGGATTATCTCGATATCAAAACGGAAAAATCCTCTGATGGGCAAATTGAATATGTCGTGACCGTCTATGGAGGGCACGAAGCGAGATTCAGCGTGGAAAATAACACCATGGTCTCAGATGACCTTTGGTCTTTTAAGAACACGAATCTCAATGACCCTGATAACCCGATATCCTATGATGGTCTTCCTTTTGTGAAGGTAAACGGGTTCACGGTCGACAAAAAAGCCAAAAGAGCCTCAATCAATTTCACTGATTACGGCCTTCGTTTCTATGGCGTTAAGGATGACATCTATCTTCCTTTGGCTTTTTGCAATGACCTCTTCTCCAATGAGAACATCCTTCAGGGCGCGTATAACACCAAAGACCTCTACTTCTTCAATTACACGGAGAATGAGTCCCTTGATTATTTTGGCAAAGATTATTACGAAGGGATGTATTCAAGCCTTCTTAATGAGAAAGAACGCCTAGAGTACGCGGACTATTATTTCAAAGAGCTTTGCCTTGATTACGATCATTTCCTTGGAAGACCAGGAAGAAGCACTTTGGAAAAGTACTATGATCTTTCTAAGAGCCTCGATGAGGCTTTGGACGGACGTCCATTAGGAAGGAAGATCAAAGAATATCTTTATTCAGATGAACTACCTAAGATTCTTGCTGGGGCAACCTTATTAGGGTACCTACGTAACGATGGAGGGCATTCCGTATACTCGCCTGTTAACACTTATTACCTTGATGGGAACACCTATAAATACCCTTCGTGGCTAAGTAATAGCGTTGCTTCACAAGCATCCGAACTCATCTGGGAAGAATATTACAAAGGCTATCCTGAATTCACTCAGTATACGGGTACGTACCACCATCACCCTGAGGTATATGCAGCGAGGAACTCTAAGCTAGGAAAAACTAGCGGACCATTAAAAGGTACTGAAACATATACCAAAGATGGCGATACCGCCTATATCCATATCGATGGCTTCATGGGTGAGATCGAACAAGCCGATGAATGGAAGAAATATTATGAAGGCAAAAGAAACACAATTCCTTTCGGCGATGGTCTTGGAGGCGCTGTTGGAGCGATATCCTACGGCGTTCAAGAAGCGGCCAAAGACAACGAGATCGAACACGTTGTCATCGATTTGGCTGCCAACACGGGAGGAAGCACCGATGAGATGCTTTTCATGATTGGTCTTTTAACCGGAAGCAAGAACTTCTACACCTATAATAGGATGAGTGACCAATATTTCACCGCGACATATGATTTCGATTTCAATTTCGACAAAGTCTTCGACGAGAAAGACGATGAGATGATTTCTCTCCTTGACGATAAAGACATCAGTGTCCTTACCACAAGGAACGGCTTCTCCTGCGGAGGCATCTCCCCTATCTACCTCCATGACGAAGGCTTATTCACGATTGGCGAAGAATGCGGAGGAGGATCTTGCTCAATCTATCTCCAGTATGACGCCTATGGAAACGAGAACAGAGCCTCTACCCCTTCCCAAACCGTAAACAAAAACGGCAAGAGCATCGATGAAGAGAGACTCAATGTCTGCGACCATCATCTTACCTTCCCGACTGATGAAGGCGGCTCTATTGATTACACGGGCCTCTACGACACATCTAGCCTAAGAAACATCATCGAAGAGCATTACGCCTAAGCAAAAAGAAAACCCCCGCAAAACGGGGGTATTTTTTAAAAAGTATGGCTAAATCGCGCTAATTCTGACTAGAAGAATCTGCTGGAGGAGGATTAACGGGAACTGAACCATTCGTGCAGGTGACGGTTTGTGCACGGCTGCCAGCCAACCAATACCAATTGGTTGCTTTCTCTACTGCTTCCCATTCCTCAATCGTTCCTTGGTAATTGATTATTTCAAGATCGTTGCTGTGTTGGAATACATATTCCCCTATTGACGTAAGGGTGTTAGGAAGAGTTATGACCCGAAGATGCTGGCAGTATGAAAAAGCGTAATCCCCTATCGAAGTCAAACCAGTAGGTAACGTTAGTTCAGTAAGGGTCTTACAACCATGGAAAGCACTTTTCCCGATAGAAGTAAGCGATCTTGGGAAATTGATTCGGGACAAAGACTCACAGTCATAGAAAGAGGAACTGCCGATGATGGTCACACTGTCAGGGATATGGACTTCGGTGAGGACGCTCAAAGGAGATGGATATGATGCGTTGAAGCAATGGTCATTGATTCCTTCGATGCCATTAGGGATCGTTATTCTGTCTTTGATGAGGCCATCATAGGAAACAAGCCAAAGGAATCCCCTTTCGTTATAGGTGATCATGTCTTTGAGAAGACCGAAGGAGA
>CADCDV010000076.1 GCA_902800255.1 uncultured Erysipelotrichaceae bacterium
TTAAACAGAACTTTGGCTTAGATTTCTCCAAGCTTTATCCTCTCCCAAGACTCGCAAATGGGCAAATCGATGTTCGTCTCATCTATAACGAGATCAGAAACATCATCGCTCCAATGAAGAACTGGCTTCTCTTTGAGAATAGAAGCGTTCTTTCCTTATTCAATTTCTCGCACTTCGTCATGTGGAGCGATCTTAAAAACCATCGCAACACCATCATGAATAACAAGCTCGTCGCTTCTTTCGTTTATGGCGAGAAGAAGTGGAACGACGCTGAAAACCTCATCCCAGCAAACGAGATGGATGAGAAGATCAACCCTCGTGATATCGCGACCGCTTTGCCAGCCGACTCGAGCCAAATCAAAGCCATCTCCGATGCCGAAGAAGGCGAATCCTTCATCCTTGATGGCCCACCAGGCACTGGAAAATCGCAAACCATCGCCAACATGATCACGAACTTCCTTTACCATGGCAAAAAGGTTTTGTTCGTCGCTGAGAAGGAAGTCGCTCTTGATGTCGTTAAGAGAAGACTCGATGACCTCCATTTAGGCCAGTTCTGCTTAGAAATCGCCTCGCTCAATAAGCCTAAGAGCGAAATCCTTTCCATCTACTCCAAACTCCTTGCTATGGGTCCTTTAGAGAACGCGGACGATTACCGTTCCTTAAGTGACTCCATCATGGATAAGAGGGGAGAGCTTAACGCCATCATCGAAGACCTCCATTCAAGAGGCTCATATTTCATCTCGCCTTATGAGGCCATCGTTGGCTATCTTGAGAATGAGAAATACAAAACCGATACGGAAATCGATCCGAAATTCGTCGCCTCTTTGAGCCCACAGAAATACCTTGAGGTCATTAACGCCATCTCATCGTATGTCTCATTCATCAAACCATTCTCGTCCTATGGACGTAGCCCATTCATCGGCTTCCAGAAGAGAGATTATTCTTTCGACTATAGAGCCAAGGTCTTTGAAGAAGTCGATGAGCTTGTCGATATCTGCAAGGACTGTGAGCTTGCTACTTATAACGCTTTCTTCAAAGAAGGTTCGCTCTACGAATCATATAGAAATGTCGAAGCCTATCTCAACGTCATCAATGATCTCCAAGGCGATATCCCTTATTGGCATGAATATCTTCTCGACCCACTCTTCTTAGAGAACGAGGAGAACTTACGCGCTTTAGCGAAGCTCAAGATCAAACTCGCTCACGACAAAGACGCGGTTGCCATCAACTTCACGGATAACGTCTATACCGCTTTCGACCCTCTTCAGCTTGAAAAGGAATTTGAGGATGCGAATAAGCTTGGTTTCCTCAAAAAGATATTTGCCCTCAAGAAGCTTAGAGACAAACTCAAACCATTCTGCCACGACAAGAACGTCCTCAAAGGAGAAGGCCTCAAAAAAGCCCTCGATTTGCTAAAAGAAGCGTATTTTGACGAGGAAAATGTGAAAAAATGCGATTCATATTCCCGCTTCCTTTTAGGTGGATATGACTTCTCTTCATCCGCTGAAAGCAATCAGCGCTTAAGCGAATTTGAGACCACCCTCAACATCGCCAAGAACATCCAGAAGATGGAATTCAAGAACGATAAGGGAGAGGAATTCGTCAACTACATCCATAGTGCGGCAAGAGGCACCATCTATAGTGACTCGAACTCCAAACTCAAGAAGATGTTCGCCATCTTTAACGATAAGAAGAAAGAGCTCAAAGACCGCTTCGAGTTCGATATCGATCAGTATCCTGACCAGCATGACTACTTCAAGTATCTCGGCGGAAAGCTTTCCGATGCCTGCGCGTCTAGCGGCCGCCTCTCTGAGTGGTGCAACCTCTTAGCCTACCTTGACCGCATGAGAAGCGTCATCGACGAGAACTTCTTCGAGGATTACCTTAACGGCAAGATCAGCGAAGAAAATCTCCTCTCTTCTTTCAAAGCGGATATCTATCTCGCTTATCTCAAACGTGTCCTCCGTGAAAGAGACCTCTCGACCTTAAGTGCCTCCAACACCGAAGAACTCGTTAAGTCTTACCGCGAAGAGATGGCCAAAATTCAAAGCCTTGCCGTCAATGTCGTCGCTGCCTCGATCACTGAGAAGTATCCAAAGAACGCTGACACATTTGCCTCAAGCACTAACGCCTATAAGCTCACCAAACTCGCCAAGAACGGTGGCAGGGGAGCCTCACTCCGTTACATCTTTGACGAATTCAAAGACCTCGTGATGACCTTGACCCCATGCTTCCTTATGTCTCCGGTCGCAGTTGCCCAGTATCTCAACATCGAGAAATATCATTTCGACGTCGTCATCTTTGATGAAGCCTCCCAGATCCCAACCTCCGAAGCCGTTGGAGCGATGGCGAGAGCCGACTCCGTCATCATCGCCGGTGACGAGCAGCAAATGCCTCCAACGAATTTCTTCGTCTCGGGTCTAGGCATTGGAGAAGACAATCTTGCTTCCCTCAACTCAGTCGATGAAGACCTTGAGTCGCTTCTTGATGATGCGATTTCGCTTTCCTTCCCTCGCGAAAGGCTCAACTGGCACTACAGAAGCCGCCACGAATCACTCATTGCTTTCAGCAACAACCGTTTCTATGGCAATAGTCTCCTCACCTTCCCATCCCCAGTAAGCGAAGAAGAATCAGTCTCCTATCGCTATATCAACGGAGCCTACGAAAGAGGAAGAGGCATCAACAAACCAGAAGCCCAGGAAGTCGTCAAAGAGGTCGTACGTAGACTCAAAGACGAAAAATTGAGACATCGTTCCATCGGTGTCGTCACCTTCAACGAAGCCCAGCAGAACCTTATCGAAGATATGCTCGACAAAGAGCTCTCAAAGAATGAGTTCCTCGATCCTCTTCCAGGAGGGGAGAAGATCCTCATCAAGAACTTAGAGAACGTCCAAGGCGATGAGAGGGATGTCATCCTATTCAGCACAACCTATGGACCAGATAAGAAATACGGCCTTTCCCTCAACTTCGGTCCTCTTTCCCAGAAGAAGGGTGAGAGAAGACTTAACGTCGCCGTTAGCCGTGCAAGAGAGGAAATGATCGTCTTCTCAAGCATGAAGCCAGAGGAGATTCAGGCTGAACGCGCCAAAAACATGGGCGCTTCCTATCTCCGTGACTTCCTCTATTTCGCGAAGAACGGCCTCGCCTCATTGGCAAATAGAAGCCAAAACGAGATGGGCGATGAGCCAACCTCAATCGCGACCTTCTTAAAGAAGGACCTCGAAGAACTTGGCTATGTCGTCGTTGAGAATCTTGGCGCTTCGACCTTCAAAGTTGACCTTGCCATCTCAAGCAAAAACAAGCCAAACGAATACGTCCTTGGCGTCATCATCGATAATTCGAAGAACGCTTCTTTGACTTGCCGTGACAGACATATCAACGAACCATTTGTCCTCAATAGGTTAAGGTGGAACATCCATCATCTTTATTCCGTTGAGTATCTCGACCACAAAGAAGAGGTCATCAAGGACATCGTCAACGCCTTCAACCGTTCACTTAATGGCGAAAGGCTCTATGAGGATGTCTCGATGAACAAAGATCCTCTCTTCGTCAAGAAAGTGGTGGACGTCCGGAATACGTTCCTGAGCGTGGCTCGCATGCGATGAACGAAGTCGATATGTTCGCCTTCTTCATGGAAACAATTGGAACCGAATACCCAATCTCCTTAGAGCTTCTTGAATCGAGATTCAGGGAAACCTTTGGTCTTGGAAGAATCGGCTCCGTCGTCAGAAGCAAATTCACCCTCGCCCTCAATAACGTCAAAGTCCTTATCGAATGCTGCGGCGGACATAACTTCTATTACCCACGCAGCGTCGACATGAACTCTAACCGTTTCTGGAGAGCGACCCTTGAAGGCGATGTCCGTAGGCTTGTCGATATCTCTTATATCGAGATCGGAAACTGTGCGGCTGACCTTATCGCCAACCAGGGAACCATGAGTCTTGATGACCTTTGCCATGAGGTTAACTTAGCTCTTGGATACGCGCTTCTAAAAAAGACCAGCTACGATTACGTGAGGAACGCCATCAAGTGGAACTGCTCGAGAAGGAATGGCCTCTACATGATTGGCGAGGATCTCATAGGAATCAGATAAAAAAAGAAATCCGTGGACGATTTGCCACGGATTTTTTGTTATTCAAGTGTGATATCGGAATCCTGACGCCTTAGAATTGCCGGGATTTTATTTGTGGTTGGGAATTCTTTCTCAGGATAACCGCCAATCTCAAATGCCATCTTGGCGAGTTCCCTGATGAAGGAGTAGAGGGCCACCCTTTCTCTTTCAGGGTAGAACTCATATCTCGCGAAGATGTCGTTGGCCCCGAAGTTGTTTAAGTAGTCAGGGTAGATGATCGATTTGTCTCCATAGCTGAAGACGGAGTGGAGGAACCTCTTTCCGTCGGCAGGCTCATATGACTCCATGCATTTGGAAACGAATTGGTCTTTTTCATTTAGGAGAGCGGTCAATTTGGTATAAGCCTCATCGCTGATGTCCCTTAATTCTTTTCTCCCCTCAAAGTTTTTGGAAGCGAGCCTCCTTCTTTCGATCTGAAGGGTTTTCCTTTCAAGATCAAAGGAATAGCAAATAGACTCCCTCTCATAGGGATTCTCATAGAAGGATGGGCCTGGGATTCTTAAGTAGAATTTGCTTTCCATGAGCGTAATTGTATCCGTGTTCTTGCCCATAATCAAATTCACTTCCCTTGCCTAAGGGCAAAAGAGGGGCTACTATGAAACCGCAATGGATATCTACGACTCATTCAAAGACAACGAATTCATCAAGGTCCTCGGTGACAAGCCTGCTCCATGCCGCTTCACCTCAAAGAGCGACCTTCAGAAATCTCCTATCAGTGAGAACACGAAGTTTTTGTATTACATCTATAAAGACGAGGCCGGTTACCATAGCGATTGGGCTTGGAGCGACAACCCAGCCGACTTAACCGAGTTCCTTCTCGATTACCTTATCGCCAAAGCGATGGTCAAAGAGGTCGACTCTGATGACAAGAGAAGCGATGGCATTGAGACGCATTGCCTCCAAGAATCCTTGCTCCTAGTTTTGGTGGACGCCATAAAGAATAGAACCATCGATCCGAAATACTGGAGCGATTTCAATAGCGCTCTAGCCGAATTCCTTACCGCTTCCGATAAGGGAGATGACCTTAATCTCGCCTCTCAGAACCTCATGGATTTCACATCCGGTTTCTTCTATTCGCTCACCTGGAATTTCTTTGATGGCCTTGATGAAACAAAGGCAGCCTTAAAGAGCCACAACATCAATATTCAAAACGACAATATTACCGATAGTCTTCTTGCCGATAAATCAATATAATTAGGCACATGAGGAAGAATAAAGCTCTCTTAGCCATCCTTGGAACCAGCGCGCTCCTCTTTTCTTGCGCGGTGTCTCTAAGCAGGGATGAGGCGACTGAGCTTCTCGACAAAATCGTCCTCCGTGTCGCGGAAGGGGATTTCGAAATACCAGAAACGTATAGCTATTCCGCTCACTCGGTTTATTCGACCGAGCATGAGCAGGATATCAACTTCTCCTACGCGAAAACCTCAAAGTACCATTACATGCACTGCAAGACCGTCACCAAGATGAGCGGTCAGGACGTCACCGATAGCAGTGGAACCTATAACGCGAGCAAGACCGAGACGGTCGATGAGTATTACTATCTCGATCCAGCGGCAGTGGAGAAAACCTTCATCACCTATATCTCCAGGGAGCTCGACACGAGCCCAGAAGAAAGTGGCAGCATCGCAAAAGGCCACACCAAAGAGATCATGTCCTTCGAGGAAGTGATAGGGGAGACCGCCCTCTCATCCTGGGAAGCGAAGATGAAGGAAATCAACGGAGACCGTTATAGCAAAGACATATCGAAAGTCGCCCAAGAATGCGATGACTTCCTCAAATCCCTTTATGGCAAGCACGACGTCTACGTCAAAGACTCCAAATACGAGTCGCTAGGCGAAGGAAGCCTCGACATGTTCGTCATGACATATGGGGGAGGCAAAGAGGAATCGATTTCCGCCCTCTTCGATCAGTATCTCGTGAAACGCTACGAGATCAGAAGCGAATCAGTCGTCAAGACATCGACCTACAACTGGAACAATGCCAAATACATTTATCCAGACCTCACCGACGCCCGTTCGGAAAGCGATGCTTCCGCCCCATCAACAATTGCTCAACTTTCCTAATGCGTTATTAAAACGTTTGTAGTATAGTACTTCTTGCGAGTTGGAGGCGTACCCAAGAGGCCGAAGGGGGCGGTTTGCTAAACCGTTAGACGGGGATTCCCGTGCTCGAGTTCAAATCTCGACG
Organism: uncultured Erysipelotrichaceae bacterium; assembly: GCA_902800255.1. Lineage (GTDB taxonomy): Bacteria > Bacillota_I > Bacilli_A > RFN20 > CAG-826 > UBA4951. Next base: position 6,320 of record CADCDV010000076.1, read on the forward strand.
CCTCCGCCACTCATCAAAACCTACCGTTCCATATGAACGGTTTTTTTATTTCCCTTATGCACGCGCATGCAAAACTTTCTTAAAAAACATGGATAATTTCATTTTCAGTGAAAGAGAGAATCCATAAGCTTTTTGTAGCAAGATTGTCTATCCGTTAAAAAACCGAAAATCTTCAGCAAAAGTAGGCTGTTTTTTGCAAATGCCCAACAATTTGACCATTTGGAAAAGGCGGTTTTTGAATTAAATATGTATTTAATGTCGACTTCCCATACAAAATATATCGTCTAAAAAACACAAGATTGTCATGCTTGGTGTAAACGCTTTCAAAATAGAATACATTCGAAACAGGACAAGTTCGCATGCTTTTGCATGTTATTCTTGCGCCCTCATGCGCCCGTTTGGCGGCCCGTAAAGCGCATGTGACAAAATAACGGACCGAGAAAGAAAGAAAGCAAGAACAATGAAAAAATTGAAATTGTTAGGTGTTCTTGGTGTCTCAGCATTGATGATGATCGGTGCTGCCGCCACCAATGCAGCATCCGCCGACAGGATCATCGATCCATACGTTGGTGAGCATCAAGGCAAGTTCTACAGCGAGTATTTAACCAAAAACGACCTCATCAAGGCCGGTTCAGCTTGCAACTTAGAGATTGCCAGAGAAGGTATGGTCCTTCTCAAGAACAAGGACGGCATGCTTCCTCTCAAAGATGTGACGAAAGTTTCCATCTTTGGTAAGAACAGCAACAGCAACAAGTGGCTCCGCGGTGGTGGCGGATCTGGCCAGGGCCGTATCAACGGCGAAACCGGTGTCGACATCGAACAGTCACTCCAGAAGGTTGGCATGGAAATCAACCCAACCCTCAAATCCTTCTATGGTAACTCCAGTGCTTCTGGCAATGGCCGTGAAGGTTCCACCCGTTACGATGGTATCTGTGACTTAGCCGTCGGCGAAACCCCAGTCGCGAGTTACACCGATGACGTCAAAGCTAGCTTTGACGATTACAATGATGCCGCTTTTGTCGTCATCGTCCGTTCCGGTTCCGAAGGTACTGACCTCAAGGCCATGGACGCCCGCGACACCAGCAAGAGCGAACCAAGCGACAAGCACTTCCTCGAACTCTCCGAGAACGAAGAAGACATGCTTGAGATGGTCAAAGAGAAATTCGACAAGATCATCATCCTTCTCAACACCGGTAACGCCTTCCAGTGCGATGCCTTTGAGAACGATGACAAGATCGGCGCTGTCCTTTGGATGGGTACCCCAGGCGCTGTCGGCGCCCAGGCCATCGGCGAAATCGGCACCGGTGCCGTCAACCCAAGCGGACACACCGTCGATACTTGGACCCGTGACCACAAGAAGAACCCAACTT
>CADCDV010000077.1 GCA_902800255.1 uncultured Erysipelotrichaceae bacterium
CTCGCACAACATCGCTCTTTCTAGCGGCATCGCCATCAACACAAGCTATGGCAATATCGTCTTCACAAGCGACTATGTCGTCGAGAACAACGCCACCCAAAATTACCTTGGGGATATGGCCTCGCTTTCAGCGATTGCCGAGAAGAGCCCAACTTTGGCGCTCTTAACCCCATCGATTTACGCAGAAAGAACCGGTTATACTGCTCCAAAATACAAACTCAAGCCTCTTATCGAAAGACAGGTTGAGAATTCGACGGGCCGCGTCTTCATCGCCCTCTATTCCCTTAACTTCTATAACATTGACGAAGTCATCAGCCTCGCCATCGAAACCAAGAAGAAAATCATCCCTTACGATGACGACACAACCGAAACGATCAAGGCCATGCAGGAATGCGGTCAGCTTTTGATCCCAAGGGAAAACTTCGGTTCTGTCGACGACATCAATCGTTACCGTGATCAAGACATCATCGTCTTGATGCTTGGATACCATCCGAAGATATACCACAAGATCGCCCTTTTGGCCGCTGGCCAGACTGAAGGTGGAAGACCTATCCACCTCAAAGAAAGCGATCTCTTCATCAACGCCGTCCCAGCTGACGACAATGAGGAACTTGAGGCGACCGACGCCCTCGACGAGCTCTATCGTTCGGGCTGCAACGTCTATAACATCACCAAAAAGGAATTCCGCAAGATGCACGCTTCCGAGGAAGACCTCAAGATGATGATTTCCCTCTTCCGTCCGAAGTATTACGTCCCAGTTAAGGGCTTCTTCAAAGACCTTCTCAATAACGCCAAGGTCGCGATGAACACCGGAACTGGCCTTACCCATAGGAACATCTTCCTTCTCGAGAATGGCATGTCGCTCCTCTTTGATGAGACTGGCGGACACATGCTCCAAGAGAACATCGTCCATGGCGACATCATGATCGATGGCATTGGCGTTGGCGACGTCAGCCGCGCCGTCATCGAAGACCGTGAGAAACTCTCTCAGGGTGTTGTCATCATCTCCGTCACCGTTTCCAAAGAAACCCGTCAAGTGGTGGCAGGACCTGACGTCCAGGCTCGCGGCATCGTCTTCGCCCGCGACGGCGAAGTCTTACTCCGTGACGTCACCAAGATCTTCATGGCTTCTTTAGAAGAGGGCCTCGGAAACAACGACACCTTCGACACGATCAAGGAAGTCTGCCACGAACGTTGCGCTCGCGCCATCAGGCGCATGACCGGCAAAGAGCCTCTCCTCATCCCAGTAATCGTCGAAATCTAATCCTTCATGAAAGAAAAACGCAGTTTTACGAAAAAGAATATTCTCCAAGCCATCGGAGTGATGGTTTTCCTTCTTAGCGTCATCTTCTTTTTGGCGCCTTTCACCAAGCTCTTCCCGATAACCTTCGGTATGGTTTATCTTTTCGGCTACGCTTTCTATTACTATTCGTTGGTCTTATTTGCTGCGGTCGGCCTTACCCTTGCCATAAAAGGCAGGTTAGGGGCGGTCCTAGGCTGGAATTTCTACCTTGGCGCCTTCCTTTTCTGGGTCGGCTTTGGATTCCTTATGGGCTTCATTGCCGCAGGCACAGGGGCGCTTGAAGACCTCAATCCTGTCTTCCAAGAGATTTGGAATGCGCAAGACGCCATCCTCATCGGAGATGCGAGACTCGCTAGCGGCATCCTCTTTGGCAGCATCACGAACGCTTTCAAAGGCGGACTTGATTTCTTCCCTCTCCTCCTCGCCGTCCTCTTCCTTTGCGGTGGAGCGATCGTCATGTTCTGGAGGCCTCTATTCGTCTTAATCGGCTTCATCTCAAGAAAGATTGGCCAGGCTAGCGCCAAGAGAAAGAGTCAGAAAGAAATCGAGAAGCAAAGAGCCGAAGCCCTTGCCCGCTTCGAAGAAGAGAAAGCCAGCATGGCCGCTAATGGTCTCTCCTATGGCGCAAATCACGATGGCAATCCAAACAATTCGCCTTTCGGCGCGCCACAGCTGACCTTTAACCCTGAAGCTCAGAACATCATCCAAGAAGAACCGGTCCCAGCCCCAGTCCAAGAAACTCCTCTCCCATCGAGAGCCGCTGATAACCATTCTCGTCCAGCTAGCCAATACCCAACCCCAAAAGAAGTGGAGACCCCTTACGAAAGACCAAGTTCCTTCTCTTCTAACAATATGTCGAGAAGCGGTCTAAGGGCAGCCGTTTTCTCTTTTGATTCCGGCGTCCCAGAAACCCCAAAACCAAAACCAGCCGCAATAACCCCAGAACCGAAAAAAGAACCAGCAAAACCTGTTTCTTTTGCCGTTCCTAATGAGGTCAAAGAGCCTCTCGAAGAGCCGATTGCGCCTACATACGATGAGCCAATCATCAGCGCGCCAATCGAACCAGAGCCAGAACCAACCAGAGTGGAAGAGCCAATCCCAGCCTTTGAAGCGCCTGAAGAGCCTTTGGCAGGAAATGACGCCTACGAAGAAGAACCTTTGCCATATGTTTCTGAGCCAGCCGAGCCGATTGCCCCAGAATACCCAGCCTATGAAGAAAATGAGCCAGATCCAGAGCCTGCTCCTGTTCCTGTCGTCAATGTGGTCAAGAAACCAGAACCAGAACCTGAGCCAGAACCTGACCCAACCCCAGAGCTTTCCCCGTTTGAGCGAAAACTCCGTGAGCTCCACGCTGAGAAAGCCACTCCGCTCCCGGATTACACTTTCCCAGGACTCGACCTCCTTAAGACCTATTCGAATGACCAAAATGCCGAGCAAATCCAGGCTGATTGCCAGAACACGGTCAATATCATCAACCAAACCTTCGCTAACCTTGGCGTAGGCGCGCAAGCGGTTGGCCTCACCGTCGGCCCATCCGTCACCCGTTACGATATCCAGCCTGACACCGGCGTTTCTGTTTCCTCCATCGGACGTTACATGAAAGACATCTCCATGCGTCTTAACGGCGTGGCCGTCCGTTTCGAGGAAGTTGTCAGAGGCAAAGTAACCTCCGGTTTAGAGATCGCTAACCTCAAAACGACCATCGTTTCCTTGAAAGAAATGATCGAAAGCATGCCAACTGATCCATCCGCGAACATGTATGTTCCTTTCGGTATGAACATCTCTGGCGAATGCATCTGCTCAGACTTAAGCAAATTCCCTCACCTCCTCGTCTCAGGTACGACTGGTTCAGGTAAATCCATCTTCATGCACGGCCTTATCATGTCCCTTATCATGAGGAATAGACCTGAGGACTGCAAGATCGTCCTCGTCGATCCTAAGCGTGTTGAGATGTCCAAATACAAGGATCTCCCTCATCTTCTTTGCCCAATCATCAAAGAACCTAGCGAAGCTAAGGTCTGTATGGACAAGCTCATTGAGGAAATGGAACGCCGCTACAGGCTCTTTGAGCTTGCCGAGGTCCGTGACATCCGTGCCTTCAATGGTTTCTACGCTCCAAAGAACGGCCTAAAGAAACTCCCATTCATCTCCGTATTCATTGATGAGTACGCCGACCTTTCCGATACCTGCAAGAACATCGGCGAAGCGGTGGTCCGTTTGGCTCAAAAAGCCCGTGCCGCTGGCATTCACCTCGTCATTGCTACCCAACGTCCAAGCGTCCAGGTCATCACTGGTGTCATCAAAGCGAACATCCCAGTCCGTGTCGCTCTTTCGATGTCTAGCGCAATCGACTCCCAAACCATCATCGGTCAGGGTGGTGCCGAAGACCTCGTCGGCCATGGTGACATGCTTATCGATTGCTCGCTTATCGCGAGAAATGGCTTAACCCGTGCCCAGGGCTGCCTTGTTGACGATGGCGAGATTGAGAAAGTCGTCTCCTTCATCAACTCCCAAGGCTTAGGCACGATGTATGACGACAACTTCCTTGACCTTGTCGATCACGAAGCCGAGGCTAAAGCGGCAGAGGCCGCCATGCCAACCGTCTCGAGAGCCGAACTTAAGGCCCAGTCTGATGAGGATTTCTACAACATGGTCAAAGAGCAAGTCATGGCCACCGAATACACCTCAATTTCCAAAATGCAGCGACAATTCGGCGTCGGATTCCCTCGCGCAGGCAAATTATTCGCGA
>CADCDV010000078.1 GCA_902800255.1 uncultured Erysipelotrichaceae bacterium
AAAGTAACGAATGGATAATAAAAGCGTCTTCAATGCAACTGTATGCGTTATCGGCATTATCTTTTGCTTGATCCATACGATAAACATCCTTCTTAAGAAGGACAGGAGAAAAGACGAGAACAATCTCCTCGTCTTCATGCTTTTCACTGCCTTCCATTTCGCCGTGTATCTCACCTTCACGATCATTAAGATGACCTACACGAGTAACGCGTTCATCATCGGCTTCTACACAAGCTTCTACGTGATGAATAACTTCCAGGTCTTCCTTCTTTTCGCTTATGCGATTTCCTATATCCCCCTCAAAAAGAAGACCCATAACATCCTTCTTGCCATCAGCCTTGCCCTTTACGCGATCTTCATTGCTTTAGATATCGCAAATATCTTCAACCGCATGTTCTTCACCGCGGTCGACGGCGTCTACACAAGATCGAAGACGATGATCATCTCGCAAGGCTATCAATTCGTCACCTTCGCGATGGTCTTCTGCTTAGCCGTCTTCAACAAGAAGGTCACTGTAGGCGAGAAGATCTCATTCGCCGTTTACTGCGTCATCCCGCTTGTCGCCATCATCGTCCAAAACGCTTTCCCAGGATATGCGATTGCCTATCTTTCGATCATAGTCAACATTCAGATTCTCTTCCTCTTTGTCAACGTGAGAAAGAACATGAAGCTCGCCGATGAAGCAAAGAAAATCAAAGACGCAGAAGTGAAGATCATGATTTCCCAGATCCAGCCTCACTTCATCTATAACGTTCTTGCATCTATCTCAACCCTCATCAAAATCGATCCTGATAAAGCTCAGCAAGGACTCGACCATTTCACCGATTATCTGAGGGCCAATCTCTCTTCCCTAACAAAAGAAGGTTTAGTCCATTTCTCAGATGAATTAAGGCATATCGAAACCTACGTCTCTTTAGAGGAGATGAGGTTCGAAGACCGACTAAAGGTCATCTATGACATCAAGGCAAAGGACTTCATGGTCCCTGCCTTATCCATCCAGCCAATCGTCGAGAATGCCATAAAACACGGCATCTTGAAGAAAATCGAAGGCGGAACCCTTACCTTCAAGACCTATGAAGATGCGTGGTGGTAAGCGATGATGGTGTCGGTTTCGATGTCGATGCCGTCAAAGGCGATGACCATTTCGGACTCAATAACATCAAATACCGCATCTCCTCGATGTGCAAAGGTGATGTCAAAGTCGAAAGTGAGCTAGGCAAAGGAACAACCGTCACGGTGTTATTTTATAAGTAGGTGGGATTATGAAAGTATTGCTTGTCGATGATGAAAAACTTCAGCTATTAAGGCTTGAAGGAGTGGTCAAGAAGGTTCTTCCTGAAGCTGAGATCATGACGTACACCAACCCTTTGAAGGCTTTTAGCGAGAACGAGAAGAGCCAGATTGACATCGCTTTCCTCGATATTGAGATGCCTGGTCTTAATGGTGTCGCCCTCGCGAAGAAACTCAAAGCCGTCAATCCAAAGGTCAACATCATCTTCGTGACCGCTTACGACAATTACGCCAGAGAAGCCATGAAGATCCGTGCTTCCGGATATGTCTCTAAGCCTGTAAGCGAAGCCAAGGTTAAAGAGGAAGTGGAAGGCCTTCGTTATCCAATCGAACTTGCCCCATCCAAAGACCTTCAGATCAAATGCTTTGGCAATTTCGAGGTCTTTTATGACGCAAAACCTCTACGTTTCTCATATTCGAAGTCAAAAGAGCTCTTTGCCTACCTTGTCGATAGAGAAGGCTCCGCCATCAATATCAACGAACTAAATGCCGTCCTTTGGGAAGAAGACCATAAGTCTTATCTTAGGAATCTCATCGCCGATATCCAAAAGACCCTCAAAGACGTCGGTTGCGAAGACGTTTTCGTGAAAAGCCATAACGGCTATTCGATCGATGTCGATAAAGTCGAATGCGACGCCTATGAATACAAAAAAGGAAACCCTGATGCGATACGCATGTACCGCGGGGAATACATGATTCAGTATTCTTGGCCGATATTTGAAAGTTTCTGATAATCTGGAAAAAGGTAAAAGCAGCCAACACGGCTGCTTTTTCATACGTTTTTATAAAAAATAAAAAAATCTCTCTTTTCCGTGGCACTTTTGTGGCAGGGCGAATGTTACCATTCAATTGCTTAAGTCTCCAAAAAGCGAGAAAAGCCCTGTTCCTTCGCTAGAGGATCTTAAGCAAATTTAGACACAATCGCCTAGGGACAACCACCACCAGTCTCGTAGGCGCGATGGAGCGTCCCTTTCCTTTCTTTCCTCCATCAAAAACAGAATGAGGACCGATCCTTGGCTATGCCAACCCTCATTCTTTTTTTATTTCTGCCTAGTTATTGCAAAAGAAATAGGGCGAGCTTAGAATAAGAAAGGTAAGAAAAGTAAGAAAACTAGGAGGCACAATGGACAAGATAGAAAAAGATAGATTCATCGTCAGCGTCCGTGTAGGACCAAAAGGCCAAATCACCATCCCAGTCGAAGGAAGAAAGATGTTCGACATCAAAGAAGGGGACACCCTTATGGTTATGGGCGATAAGGAAAGAGGTCTCGCATTATTAAAGAGCGACCTTTTTTACGAAATCATGGATAGGGGTGAGAAGAAATGAAAACACTCGAAGTAAGAAACCTCTTTAAGCACTACGAGAAGTTCGACCTCAAAAACGTCTCTTTTGAAATCAAGCCAGGCAAAATCATCGGTTTCATCGGAAGAAACGGCGCAGGCAAAACCACAACCCTCAAGTGCATCTATAACCTAGCTAAGCCAACTAGCGGCGAGGTCCTATACGACTCAAAACCAATCATCGATGTTGAAGCGGACTACAAGCAAGAAGCCGCGATGCTCATCGGTGAGATGAACTATTACGGTACCAAGACCGTCAAATCCTTAACGAACGTCACCAAGAAGTTCTATAAGGACTGGGACGAGGACCTTTATCACAGATACCTTGAAACCTTTAATATCGACGAGAACAAACAAATCAAAGCCCTCTCAACCGGTATGAAGGTCAAATATGGTCTCGCTCTCGCTTTATCTAGAGGCGCAAAAATCCTCCTTCTTGATGAGCCAACCTCTGGTTTAGACCCAGTTAGCAGGGATGAGCTCCTTGATATCTTCCTCGATCTCGTAAGCGACAAGGAACACTCAATCCTCTTCTCCACACACGTCATCTCTGACTTAGAGAAATGCGCGGATGACATCATCTACATCAAGAAAGGGGAGATCATCGTTAACGAAAGTGTCTCCACCTTCGAATCCGCTTATCTCCATTACGAAGGGCCAAGCGAAATCCTCGGCAAAAACGCATCGAAATTCATTTTCTATCGTGACCGCCTTGGCAAATTCGAAGGCATCATGAAGAAGAAAGACGAGATTGACGCCGAGGAAGGTGTCGAGAAAAGAAAGGCCTCCATGGAAGAGATCATGGTCGCTTTCGAAAGGGGTGAGCAAGAATGAAAAAGCTTCTATACAAAGAGATTGTTCTCTGCACGAACGTCCAAATCATCCTCTTCACTGCCTTTGCGACCTTCATCCTCATTCCTTCTTGGCCACCGGCAATCGCCTTCATCTATCCTTTAAGCGGCCTTATGACCTTATTCCCAACGGGCCTAGCCAACAAGGACATCGAATACACGTCTCTTCTTCCGATCAAGAAGACCGACATCGTCAAAGCAAAAGCCTTGTACTTAGGCCTTATCGAAATTACCGTCCTTCTTTTAGCCGGAATCGCTGGACTTGTGAGATTCTTCTTCTATCCCGCTCCAGTGGAAGCAGATCAACTCGCCTATTTTATGGCTACTAGACCTAGCTTCTCCTTATATGGCTTCGCTCTCGCGTCCTTTGGCGTCATGAACATTGTTCTTCTTGGCATGTATTACCGTGATCCGTATAAGAGGCTCACTGGACCTAGCATCGTCTCTCTAATCGTCTGCATGCTTCTGTTGACGGCAGGCACCCTTGTCATTGCCTTTGTCCCGGCGCTTAGGGAATATGATGCTATTGGTTTAGCAGCTCAGCTTGGAACCTTGGGAGCCGGCATCCTTCTCTTCGCCCTCTTTACCTTCCTTGGTTATAGAAGCGGTGCGAAAGGATTCACAAACATCGATTTATGAGAAGACTCAGATCCTTAACAGCCTTTCTTCTGACTCCGTTATTCCTTTCTTCGTGCTTTTTTAGCCAAGGATTGCCGAATGACCACCCTTTCACGAAAGAGAAGATTAATGGTCTCGAGATATTCTCTAGCCTCGAGATAAGCCTCGATAGCAGTTCAAAGACCGTCAAAGTGAGCTTCGATGGCTTCGAATCCTCTCCCTCAAAGCTTGAGAAGCTGACCGAAAGGACCGAACTCGATGAGATAGTCACCAACGAATTAGGCATTAAGAGCAAATATGAGACTGAATATTACTTCTATGAAGTAAAACTCGGCCAAACCGAAAAAGAGGAAGTCGCGAACAAACTTCACGAAAAAATCCTCGAGGCAACGGAAGGAAAAAGCTTCCAAGATGCTATCAACCTGAGAGACAACGAAGTCAAAGGAGTGGGCCTTTATATCGAGCGAGGCTTATATGAAGGCAAACCGAGAACCAACATGGAATTCTTCCATTCCGGTGCGCTTCTAAGCAATACGACCATCTATAACGGGAACACGTTATTCGACACTTTAGCGATATAAGAAAAAAGACCTCCGATCGGGGGTCTTTTCTTTTTAGAGTTTTTTGATCGCTTCAACCGCGTTCTTGAGATAATCGCCTTCAAACTCCTCAAGCTTTCCAGCGTCTACAAGGGAGGCAAGTTTGCCATCCATTGGGAGCTCATCAAGAAGGTTGACTCCCATCATCGCCGCAAGGCAATCGAGAGGGGTTTCGCCAAAGATTTTGATCTTTTTGCCGCAATCTGGGCAGGTTATGTAGGCCATATTCTCAATGACGCCAAGGACATTGACGTGCATCATGCCCGCCATGGTGATCGATTTTTTGACGACCATCGAGACAAGGTCTTGAGGTGATGAGACAACGATGGCCCCATCGACTGGGATGCTCTGGAAAACGGTAAGAGGGACGTCGCCGGTTCCTGGTGGCATATCGATAAGAAGGACATCTAGCTCATCAAAGATGACTTG
>CADCDV010000079.1 GCA_902800255.1 uncultured Erysipelotrichaceae bacterium
ATCGAGCATCATCTGGAGAGCTGGTCTATCTTTGATGGACCCGGTGAGGTTCTTATTCTCCACCTTAGCAAATATGTCGTTATTCTCCCCATAAGGGATCTTTTCGATGTTGTTTTTGTCAAGCCTCTCAAAGAGGGCCGAAATCTTCGCGATGTAATCCATGGGATTATTCTACTATGTTTCTTTTTGAGAGAAATCCCAAAGCGCATTATCAAAGGGCAAAAACGGGGAAATACTAGCCTTTTGGAAAAGTTTGATAGCAAGACCGCAGAGAGATTAAAGCTCAATTCTCTCTTTCTTGGCGTCTTTTTTGTATCTAACGTAGGCGAAAGGGATGGAGCCTAGTGCGATGATGGTCGCTCCCGAAGAGACATAGCAGATAATGAACCCTATACGCGTATTTCTCGCGTTTGCTCTTAAATACCCTTCATAGGACAAATAGGTCTTTGAATCAGTTTTGAAAACGTAGGCGTAGTTCCAAGCGGTTTTGCCTTGGTATTCAAACGAATGGTTTTCTCTTGTTCCATCAACGTAAAGATAGACGGTGTCGCCTTCTTTAAGCTCCTTCTTAAAGCTCTTGTCGAGCTCTTTAATCTCGATGCTGCTAATACGATACTCAACCGGATCATCTTTGAGTCCGATCCCACAATCGTCGTTAAAATACCTAACGTATTCGAATTTGCCGCTTACAAGGATGAGATCGCTCTTCTCCACCGGTTTTTGGAAAGAGGAGATGAGGCCAGTGAAGACGGCGACCGCAAGCATTCCACACGCGATTGCGATGCAGGTTTTGAGCTTCGTTTTGAATCTTCTTTTTGCCGCGCCTTTGACGTCTTTCGACAGAAGAAGATATTTTTTGCCTAGATACTCGTCGTTTTGATTAAGGTCATTTTCGTACTGTTTCTTCATCCTTGGCAGGATTAGAAGGATCAACGATAGCGTAATCACCCCGACAAGGACCGCAAAAAACAAGACCACCATCCACTCCAGCTCATCAGACATCACATAAGAAAGCGCCACCAAAAGGCCAAGAACGAGAATTAAGGTAACGATCATAGCGACGGTGATGATTCGCGAATTCTTTTGCATGGCAGGAATCATGTTCCTGATCTCTTTGCCGACTTCGGAAAAGCTCGATTCCTCGGCGGTCGCCTCATCAATAGAATCAGGTTCGGCGATACTTTCCTTCTTTCTTTCGCTGACAATTTTGATGAAATCAGCGACTTTTTGCGTCCGAGACGAAATCGAGAATGTTAAACCATCTTTGCAGGTAATGACGTAACCGCTATACAAAGCGTTAATGAAGGCAATATCCTTGATTTTGATTTCTTTGACTCTGATGAATCTTCTAATGAAGACCGAATCCCCTTTGATGGCTTCGTATTGGAAAGTGAAGAAAAATAGGAACGCTAGACCGAAAAGAGCGGTGAAGATACCAACAACCAGAAGCGAGATAGCGGTCGGATACTCGATGTTAAGAAAAGAGGCGCTGGCAAGAACGATTCCGATCACGAAGAAGACGTGACTCGTTACCTTGATCCAACGAGGACTTCCAGTGATGAGCTCGTAGGTGTTTTTCTTCAAACGGAAGCCCCCAACGATAATGAGGGTATAGATAGTGGCTAATAGAACAAGTGAAACAATAGAAGCGATAAGCATAACCATAAGGTTACACAAAAGAGCCATTTGTGGCAATATCATTCCGATTTGCACGGGTTTTTGATATTTGGGTAAGAAAAAAGGAGAGCCTTTCGGCCCCCCTTTTCCCTGAAAGGATATCTATTAAGCGGCGATTGGCTTAAGAGAGAAGTAGTCAAGCTCTGGTCCGTCTTCAATAGCGGTCATCGCGATGGTGTTAGTGCCAACGGTGACATTGACGGTGCCAAGTTCGACCTGGACATAATCCACGCCCCAACCACTCGATGAGGTTTGGGCTGGGAGGGTTTTGCCAGTAAGAGAGACATCGGTGTTGTTGAACTTGAGGCTGACTGCCGCTCCAAGATCCATGTCTTCGAACTGGTAAGAGCTATTCATCTTTGGTTTGCCAGTCATGTAAAGGGTCATGGCCTTGGCTTCGGTAGCTTCGAAGGTGACGGTTAAGGTCTCACCAGCTGGCCAAGTGGAGATAGTGGTTCCGCTTGCTGGGGTGCCTCCGCCCATGCTCCATGGGGAGGTAGCTTTGATGGCGCCATCTTCGGTGACACCGGTTTCGGCTTCGATCTGGATCTCGCCAACTGCTTTCTTAGGAGTGACGTTGATGGTGACTCTAGCGCCATACATGCCATCTTTCTTGGCAGTGATCTTGACCTGTCCGGTAGCAACGCCGGTGACAAGACCATTTTCGTCGACAGTTGCGACGGTCTCATCGCTAGAGAGATATGTGAGTTCAGTCGTCTCAGAGGTGATTTGGAGAGTATCCCCTACTTCGATTGAGAGGCTCTCTTCGGTATTGGTGATGGCAATGGTTTCTTTGGCTGGGGCCGCGACGGTTGCGATGGTCGTATCCTTAGAGCCATAGACCTCTAAGTAATCAAGAGAGAGACCGCCGGCAAGCATTGTGAGCTCAAGGGTGTTCTCGCCTTGGACGAGGTTGACGTTTCCTAAAGAGATCTCTGCCCAAGTGGTGTTATAGCCATCGACTGTGATCTCACCAGCGATTGTGAGGTCAGCGCCATTGAATTTGGCGGTCATGGCTTCGCTTACGGTGACGGTCGAAGAAGCACCGATATAGGCGACAAGCTCAGCTTCCCCTGCTTTGCTTGCGGTGAATTTGAGGGTTTCTTTATCGCCTTCGCCGAAGCTTCCGATATAGGCGGTTCCATCATCGTTTGTGGTGACTGGGGTGGCAGATCCGCTTCCGAATTCCATTCCGAAGAAGGATGTTGAATACCAACCATCCGCACTGACGTGGTCAGCATCTTCGAATTCGACTTTGCCGCTTGCTGGGTTTCTTTCGACGGTGATGCTCATGCTTCCTTTGCGGTAACCTTCTTTTTCGGCGCTGATGGAAGCAGTTCCAAGTCCAGTGGCAGTGACTTTGCCAGTCTGGTCGACGGTTGCGACCTTCTCATCGGATGACTTGTAGGTGACGCCTTCGACGCTCGATTTGATCTGGAGGGTCTCGCCGATGTGAAGGGTCTTAGAACCTTCGGTGGTGAGTTCGATCTTCTCTAACTGACTGCTAGAGGCGGTGCTGGTTTGGCTTCCAGCTGGAGTCGACTCTTGGCTTCCGGCTGCGCTATTGCCGGTGTTGCCGCCACAAGAGGCTAAGCACATCGTCAAAGCGAAGGAAGAAAGAAGGGTCAAGGCTTTGATTTTTTTCATAAATCCAATTTGCTAATTAGCAAATCTCCTTTCGTTTCAGGGTTTCTTATTCCTCACGTCCACCCTGAGAAGACGGGAAGAAGAGATAACGAATGGCGAAGGCGCAGAAAGGGGCGTGTTCTCTATTTTGTTAAGCCATTTCGATTATACGTTCAATTAAGAAAAGTGATTCGTTATTTATTGGTTAAATCAATACGCTAAAACACTATTTGCAAGACTATGCCTTTGTTTTGCGAAGTTTGTAAATTTTATATCTTTTGTAGTGTTTTCAGATATCTTCCAATAATCTTCTCACAAAATAGTTAATTAAGATTGAATGTCGTTTTTTAGTTTTATTAAGATTATGTTGTCCTATGGAATTCACTAAGAAGAAACGTAAAACGTTAGCCTCGCTTTTGCTTATGGCCTCGACCGCTACATTGATCGCGAGCTGCGGTTTTAACGAAAACGCCAACAAATCGGTCACTTTTCATATCGGTGAGAACACCTACGTAACGAAATGGGGAGAGCCTTTCACCGCGGAAAGCGTTGAGAAAAAACACCACCGCTTCCTTGGTTGGAGCACCGATACCACAAAAGAGAACATCGTCTCCCATGATACAACTTTGAGCCTTGAGGAAGTCGAGGAGCATTTTGACGAAAACGGCAACGTTGATTTATACGCCATCTACTTTGATGTTTTGACCGTCAGCTTCGTTTTGTATACCACGACCACCTTCCATTTTTCATCTTCCAGGGATGGTCGATGGAGCAAGGTGGTTCATCTATCGCTTTAAGAGATTTCTCGGAAGTGAGCTATAGCATCGTCGCCCCTATCTTGAAAGGCGAATACGAGGCAAGCTTCTATCCTGTTTATGTTTCTGAGGATTCGAATAGCATCAGCCTTTATAACTACGACACCTCTTCTGAGATGGCGGAAATCCATATCGATACCGCGAATGCTAAGGCAATCGATGATCCATCTCTCATCGATCCAACCGAGAGGAAAGGCAAGGACGGAGAGATTCCGGTCTATAACTACGTTAACGCAACCATTTCCGTCGACCATTGCGATGAGAAATACGCGCTTAACCAAGTGAGCGGAAAGGTCAAAGTAAGAGGAAACTACACCTCCACTTACGCCAAAAAGCCAATCAGAATCAAATTCGAAAACAAGCAATCGATGCTTGGTCTCAATAACAACGCCAAACTCAAGAGCTGGGTTTTGCTTGCGTGCTGGAAAGACACTTCTCTCCTTAGAGACGCCAGTGCTTTCTATCTTGGTAACGCCCTTGTCGAAAGCGATGGCTTCTATTGCTCTGATTTCAGATTCGTGAAGGTCTATCTCAATAACGAATACAATGGCGTCTATCTTTTGGCCGAACAACAGCAAATCGATGGCAAACGCGTCAATATCCCTGAATCAAAAAGCGAGACCGACTCGGTGAAAACCGGCTACTTCCTTGAATTCGATGGCTATTACGCGAATGAGCCAGACATTCAGAAATTCACCATTAACTATAACGTTATCAAGACTGGCAACAATGGTTTTACCATTACGAATGATATTATGAACAACGCTCAGCACGATTTTGCCAAAAAGGTGACTCAGAACATCTGGAAAGTCGCCTATGATGCGGTCAAGAATAGCCACTCCAATCTAACGAGCGCCCCTTACCACACCTTGGATGTCAATGGCGATTATGTCGTTGATACGACAATCGAGACCCCTTATCAGGCCGTCAGCAAAGTCATGGACGTCAATTCCCTTATCGATATGTATCTCCTTCACGAGATCTTAGAGGACCGCGATATCGGTTTCTCTTCCTTCTATTTCTCGCTCGACTATAGCGAAACCGGAAACAGGAAGCTTACCTTTAACGCTCCATGGGATTTCGACTATGCGACTGGCAACAGCACCTTTGAGAACGCCCTCAAGATGACCCTCAATACGAATAAGCTCGCTAGCGATGGAAGACTTACATCAAACAGGAAGAAACTCACTAGCGCCGCTAACTTAACTAAAGCGGACTTCACATTCACGAATAAAGACGCCCTATATTGCTCGAAGACCGATAACCCATGGTTCCTTGTCTTCAATAATGAGAGCTGGCTCTGGAACAAACTCTATGCCCGTTATCAAAAAGCAAGCGAAGCGGGTCTCTTCTCCTCTCTCTTAACGATGATCGACACCTATACCACCCAGTATGAGGATGAGTTCAATGAGAACTTCGTCAAATGGAGCGGTTCCTTAGGAATCACCCTTTCTGGATATCAGCCAGACCTCGTCAAAATGTTCGTTAACCAAAAACAAGCCGCCCAATATCTTAGGATCTGGCTTGAAGCGAGAATCGAAGGGCTTGGTACTGCTTTGCAGAGAAAAGCCACTCCTGCTAACTAATTTCCTTCTTTTAAATCTTTGATAGCAAGATAGACCAGTTCTTTTATTTCGTCTGGGTCTTCGCTATCGATTAATAACATCGGCTTTGCGGATGGATATGGAATCTGGTCTTTTAGACCATACTTTTCCAAAGATTTCGTTTTCTTGATGAGGAAGTTATTGTCATAGACCCCACCGAAAAGAGTGCCATCTTTATAGAGCATGAATTCACCCATCATCTTCCTATAGGTGATTCCATCCACTTCTCTTAATAGTTCGAGAACGTATTCAAGGTAATCGTTTGAGCTTGCCATGAGTCAATTATGCCAAAAAAGAAAAAACTTTGACACTCACATAT
>CADCDV010000080.1 GCA_902800255.1 uncultured Erysipelotrichaceae bacterium
ATAACATCCCTCTCATCGCCGATGGTGGCATCCGCTACTCTGGCGATATCGTCAAAGCCATCGTCGCTGGCGCTGACTCCGTCATGCTTGGCGCCATCTTCGGTTCCACCTCCGAAGCCCCTGGCAACACCGTCATCATCAATGGCAAGAAATATAAGCAATACCGTGGCATGGGCTCTTTAGCCGCTATGGCACAGGCCAATGGTTCAAGTGACCGTTATTTCCAAGACCCACATAAGAAACTCGTCGCCGAAGGCGTTGAGGCTCTTGTCCCTTGCAAAGGAAGCGCCTCTGAGATCATCTTCGAGCTTCTTGGCGGTCTTCGTTCAGGCATGGGTTATGAAGGCGCCAAAGACCTTGAGACCCTTCAGAAGGAAGCCAAATTCCTTCGCATCACCTCAGCATCCCTCAAGGAGAGCCATCCTCACGATGTCACCCTTGAAAAAGAGAGTTCTAACTACTGGAGGCCATAATTAAATGGAGAAAATCATCGTCGTTGATTTCGGTGGTCACGCTTCGCAAGTGATCGCCCGCCGCATCAGAGAAAGCCACGTCTACTCTGAGATTGCCGCCTATGACAAGGAGATCGAAGTCCTTAAGAGCGAAGACGTCGAAGGCATCGTCCTTGGCGATTGCTTCGAAAGTGATGAAGCCACGCTTCCATCATGGGTCTATGAGCTTAAGAAACCTATCTTAGCCGTCACCTATGGCGCCAAGCTCGTGAAGAAGGAATTCGGAGACAAGCTCCCTTCTAACGTCACCGTTGGCGAATTCTCCGAAGAAGGCGAGAACAAAGATCTCGAGAACTTCCTCTTCAATATTGTCAAAGCGAAAAAGAACTGGGATGGCAAATCCTTCGCCGAAGGCATGATCGAACAGATCAGAAAGCAAGTCGGCGACAAGAAGGTCATCTGCGCTTTATCTGGTGGTGTTGATTCCGCGGTTACCGCTGCCCTCATTGCTAAGGCAATCGGCAAGAATCTCCACTGCTATTTCATCAACCATGGCTTGCTTAGAAAAGGCGAAGCAGAACAAGTCTGCGCGACCTTCGACAACAACCCAGATCTCCCTCTCGATTTCCACTATCTCGATAGAGAAGACCTCTTCCTCGATAAGCTCAAAGGCGTCACCGATCCTGAGCAAAAACGCAAAATCATCGGCAAAACCTTCATCGATGTCTTCGCTGAAGCCTTAACCGGCAACACCGAAGGTGCCTATCTTGCCCAAGGCACCATCTACCCTGACCGCATTGAGTCCGGCATGGGCAAAGGCAAACTCATCAAGAGCCACCACAATGTCGGCGGTCTTCCAAAAGAACTCCCATTCCTTGGTCTTGTTGAGCCTCTCAAAGACTTATTCAAAGACGAAGTCCGTGAAGTCGGAAGATACCTTGGCTTACCAGAAGAGCAAGTCGCCCGTCAGCCATTCCCAGGCCCAGGCATCGGCGTCCGTTGTCTTGGTGAGCTCCGCAAGGAGAAACGCGACATCCTCCGCGATGCCGACCTCATCTGGAGAGAAGAGATCGAGAAGAGCGGAATCAAACGCCCATCACAGTACTTCGCCGTCCTTACCAACATCAAATCAGTTGGTATCGCCGATGGTGACAGAAGCTATGATTATGCGATTGCCTTAAGAGCGGTCGATACGATTGACTTCTGCACTGCTAAAGTCTCTGATATCCCAATGAGCCTCATCAGAAAGGTTGCTTACCGTATCACCCACGAGGTCAAAGGCGTCAACCGCGTCCTCTTCGATGCGACTGACAAACCAACTTCGACCATTGAGTTCGAATAAAAAAGAACAAAAAGAAATGCCCCGGAAACCTGGGGCATTTTTTAATGGTTAAGATTAACGAAAAGAGCGTATTTTACTACATCTTAGCAAAAATTGTTAAGAAGTATTGACTTGCCTGCCAAATTTTTTGTATGCTTTTCCGGAAGTTTAAAAAATAAGGAGGTCCAACAATGGACAACAAAACCAAGACGAGACGTATAAAGACGACTGCTTGGGCGGCTTTCATGCTGCCTTTCCTTGCCATAGGCGCAAGCCTGGTTTCCAAGTCAACAAAAGCAACGTTGATTGTGGATGAGTGTCACCACAACCACGAACACCTTTGCGGGGATCCTGGTTATGGCAATTCAATTAATGTATACCAAGATCATCCCTTCGTCCCAACGATGCTGCCTCCAGATCAGCGCGGGTTGACTTATCAAGGCCAAACACCAAGCATGTTGCCACAGGCCACTCCATATACAGGGAGAGACCAGTATCGTGGCTATTACGAACAGCCTTATTTTGTTAAGGACTACTACGCAAATCTGACAGTAAACCTTCCAACAAACAACGTTGGCAATTGCGGATATACCGCTCTTGTTATGCTTCTTTCCTACTACGACATATATTGGTATGAGAAATTCATTCTAGATCAATATAATTCTCCTTTCCCAGAATATCTTGATTCCTATGACGATACTTCTTTCTCTTCACCGGGTGTCAATGATTTCTTTTACACTCCGTGGAAAGACGATGAGGACAAACCTAAAGAAGGTTCCAATGAGGAACGTAGAGCGTTTGAAGAGTATTTGGAGGCTATGCGCTCACCTAACCATGTAGCTGATAACCTCATTTCACTGCTCTACGACTTTGCCGTTCCTACCAAGATATACGACTTCGACAAAGAACCAAAACCACTTACGGACATTGATTCGATGGCACGTTTGGCGAACGAATATTATCTTCCGTATGTCGGCATTGAGAGAAATGATGCTGAACTAATACCAGTCGGACTCAGAGATTTTTCTTATTTAACTTCCGACGAAAAGGAACAGAGTCAGCTTCTTAGAGAAGCCGCCATCGAAAGGCTACTCAATGGACAGCCGTTGATGTTCGGCGGCGATTTGCGCAGAGAAAGTGGCGGCTTGGAAGACCCAAACGGCAAAGACGCCAAGAGCAATGGCCATATAGCCATCGCTTACGCCTACAACAAACAAACGGATGAGATAATCGGCCACATGGGGTGGAAAGGCGTTCCAGATTCAACGGTGGTTAATTTTGACGAGACGTTTGAAACGTTCAATGGCTTTGCTTATATGGAGGTCAAAGATCATTTAGAGTACGTCCAAAGCAGATGTTGTTTCGACGTGAATGGCACACCGGCCCGCCCAACGGATTTGGCATCGCATGTTCACAAGTACAATACCTATGCTTACGAGGATGAGTCATTTCATGTATTGAAGTGCATCTGCGGAGATGTCAAATATGAAAGGCATACCTTTGTCCCATACTTCAATAAAAAGCTGGTATGCACCGTTTGCAACAAGGTTGTTGATAAGCCTTAAGGAGTAAACAAAAGAAATGCCCCGGAAACCTGGGGCATTTTCATTATGTTTTAGAGAACTTCTTTTAGAGCGTTCACAAGGTCTAAGCACTCAGACTTGGTGATGCCTGATAAAGCGATCCTAAGTTTGTCTTCATCGATTGGGACGATGTAGATGTGTTTCTCAGCAAGGGAATCGAATAAGGCAACGGCATTTTCAACCTTAAGGGTAAGGAAGAAACCTGATTTGTATGGGTAATGCTTGATACCTGCTTCATCAAGAAGTGAGGTTAAGTAAGTGCCTCTTTCAACAAGGGCCATCTTGTTTGTGTCGATCTCTTCTTTGACCTTCTTGACGGCTTCCTTGTCATTAAGGACATCACCGACTGAATGAAGGATTGGTCCGACTGGGGAAGAGACGGTGCCTCTAACCTGGGCTCTAAAGGCATTGCCGATATCGGTTTTGCTTTCTTTATTTGGACATAAAGCAATGAACGCACCACATCTAAAGCCATAGATGGCAAATGATTTGGAGCAAGAGAAGATGACGACAGGGAGGAAGTTGAAGCTTCCATCGAGCATCTCAAAGAGAGGGCATTCCCTGTCTGAGAAGTTGTAATAAGCGATATCGAATAAAACGATGAGCTCCCCTTCTTCGCCTTTCTTGTTGAGATAAGCGAATAAATCTTCGTATTCCTTTTTG
>CADCDV010000081.1 GCA_902800255.1 uncultured Erysipelotrichaceae bacterium
GCGCTGAGAGAGTTTTTGTAAAACAATATTGTAAAAAAAAGCACAAATTATTAAACTTTATGAGTTTCACATACCTGATTCTTATGAACTACCAAGCTTATTACTCCGTAACCACATTCTCACTGATCGTTATCATCGTGAGCACCCTAATGTTCATAAACGTATATTCCTTTAGGAAGAACATCAGGGCAATCGCGATTCCTTTCTTTGCCTGTCTTTCAATCATCATCGAGATGGTTGGAACTGCTCTTGTGAGCATCGATCAGAAGATGGTTGCAAGCATCCTCCTGGGTCTCTATTTTACCTCCGGTGGTTTCACTGGCTGGTCCATCGTCATCGCTTTCGACGTTTTCGCTAAGACCAATGTCTTCAAAGAGCGTTGGAAACGTTTGCTCTTAGCCATCCCTGCGCTTGCTTTCATTCCGTTCTATATTTATGACTTGGTCACTAAGGGACTTTCTCTCAACGTTTTCTCTGTTGAATATAGCGCCTCTGGCATGGCCTCCACGGTCGTTTTGGCCCTCTACCTTGTCGGCAATGGCGTCTTCGGATTCCTCGCGGCAAGAAAAGTGGTGGGAAGCAGAAAGATCCTTTGCATGGCCTTTGGCCTTTGCTCCCTCATCCCATTCATCTTCATGGCCATTGGATTTATCACCCTCCAAGGCATGGAATACAGATGGTTCCCATACGCGATGATGGTTCTCATCGCCGTCCTCTTCCTTCTCCGTCACAAGATCACCCAGGATGGTCTTACCGGCATCAAGAACCGCTCTGCCTTCGATGATGACATCAAAGAGAAGGTCAACAATGCGAGCAAGTATAAAGCCGTCTATCTCATGTATTGCGATATCGATGATTTCAAGAGCATCAACGACAACTATGGACATAGCGTCGGAGATGAAGCCCTCTCATTCTTTGGCAAAGCCCTCCACGAAGAAGCCGATGCCATCCACGCCAACGCGTTCCGTATGGGTGGAGACGAATTCTCAGTCATCTTCTGCCGTCAGAGCATGAAAGAGGTCGACAACTTCATCAAGAGAATCTGCGAACGTGCTGAGAAAACTGAATTCACCTTCAATTTGAAATTCTCATTCGGCATAGCGAAATATGTCGAAGGAATGTCTGTCATCGATTTCCTCAATCTTGCTGACCGTGAGATGTACGAGCAAAAGAGGAAGTCCGAGGCAACTCGCAACTAACAAAAAGCGCCCTGTTATGGGCGTTTTCTTTTGCCTAAGATATTTTTATTAAAATATTGCTCGACTTTTCCATAAATGAGAGTAGAGTACACGAGGGATAAATTTATGTACGATTTAGTTATCATTGGAGCCGGCCCAGCTGGCATCTTTACTGCTTTTGAGCTTTTGAAAAGAGGAACCAAAAAGAAGATCCTCATGGTCGAAAAAGGCCACGCCGTCGAGCATAGGCATTGTCCTAAGGACAAGATCGGACACTGCATCAAATGCGATCCATGCGCTATCACGACTGGTTTCAGCGGAGCAGGCGCTTTCTCAGATGGAAAGCTTTCGCTTAGCTATTCCGTAGGCGGAGAGCTTCCTGACCTCATCGGTGCCGATAGAGTCCAAAGCCTCATTGAATACACCGACAAGATTTATCTTGAGTTCGGCGCTGACAAGCACATCGAAGGAAGCGACAACAACAATCCAGAAGTTAAGACAATCAGAAGGCACGCCATCGAAGCAGGCCTTCAGCTCATCGATTGCCCAATCCGTCACCTTGGAACCGAAAAGGCCCATGATCTTTATCTCGCCCTTGAAAAATATCTCCAAGAGCATGGCGTCGATATCATCTTCGACAGCGAATGCTATGACCTCATCCTCAAAGGAGGGGAGGCCAAAGGAGTCAAACTCCGTAAATACCACACCAATGAAGAACGGGTCGTCGAATGCAAAGACGTCGTCATCGCCGCTGGCAGAAGAGGCGCTGATTGGCTTGAGAAAATCTGTGCCAAATACGATATCGCCCACAAACCTGGCCCAGTCGATGTCGGTGTCCGCGTTGAGGTCCGTAACGAAGTTATGGAAACCCTTAATAAGACCCTCTACGAAGCCAAATTAGTCGGCTACCCAGGACCATTCAAAGACAAGGTCCGCACTTTCTGTCAGAACCCTGGCGGATTCGTTGCTCAAGAGAACTACGATGATGGCCTCGCCGTCGTCAATGGCCACTCATTCAAAGAGAAGAAGAGCGAGAACACCAATGTCTCGATCCTTGCCTCCCACAACTTCATGGAGCCATTCGATCAGCCAATCCAGTACGCTGAGAGATTTGGTGAGCTTACCAACATGCTTGCGACCGGACACATCCTCGTCCAGCGTTTTGGCGACATCCTCGATGGCAAACGCACTTGGCCAAAAGAGCTTTCCCGCTCTAACCTCACCCCAACCTTAAAAGATGCGGTGGCAGGTGATATCACAGCCGCCCTCCCATATAGAACCATGACCGACATCATCAACTTCATGAAAGCGGTCGACCACGTTGTCCCAGGATTTGCTGGACGCGAGACTTTGCTCTACGCCCCAGAGATCAAGTTCTATAGCAACAAGGTCAAAATGGACGATAGGCTTGCCACGAACGTCAAGCACCTCTATTGCCTTGGCGATTCCTCTGGCTGGACCCGCGGCCTCATGATGGCTAGCGTCATGGGTGTCTACTGCGGACAGATCCTTTCCGAAATCGAAAAGCAAGAGGATAAATAAACGAATATGCGCTCTTCAGGTATCCTTCTTCCCGTGAGCGCTCTCCCTTCCGACTATGGAATCGGCGATTTCGGTCGGAACGCTTTTGAATTCGTCAAACTCCTTAAGGAAGGCGGATTCAAACTTTGGCAGATTCTCCCTCTCAATCCTTTAGGCTATGGCCATTCCCCATATCAGCCATATAGCAGCTATGCAATCGATGAGACCTTCATCGATTTGGACGATTTGGTCAAACGCGGCTATCTCGCCCGCCTTCCTAAATATGAAGGCGTCCTCGATAAAGTCGATTTCGAAGCCGTCAGGGAATTTAAGCTCCCCTTATTAAGGAAGGCTTTCGAGAAGAACATCAAGGTTAACCCCCATTGCCTCGATAAATTCATCAAGGAGAACCCTTGGGTCAACGATTATGCGATCTTCGCCCATTTCCACCGCGTCTATAACGCCTCTTGGAGCGATTGGCCAGAAGGCGATCGCCTCTATTTGGAGAATAGGAGGAAACTTACCCGCGAGGAGAGGAAATCCATCAAATTCGAGATCTACCTCCAAATGGTTGCTTACCGTCAATGGAATTCTCTCCACGCCTATGCGAATTCCAAAGGCATCGAGATCATCGGCGACGTTCCTTTCTATGTCGGTTATGATTCCTGCGATGTCTATGCCAATAAGGATAACTTCCTCCTCGACGAAGTGACCCTCGAACCGACCTTCATCGCCGGGGTACCACCGGATTATTTCTCAAAGACCGGTCAACGCTGGGGCAATCCCATCTATAACTGGGAGAAGATGGAGAAGGAGGGTTTTGCCTTCTTGAAGGAGAGGATTCTCCGTAACGCGAAGCTTTACGATATCATCAGGCTTGATCATTTCCGCGCCTTCGACACCTATTGGAAGATCCCCTCAAACTGCGAGACCGCGATCGATGGGGAATGGATCGAAGCCCCCGGCTATGCCTTCTTCGATTTGCTTTTCCAAGAAGCCCCAGAGCTCAAGGAGAAGATCATCGCCGAGGATCTAGGCGATCTCCGTCCAGAGGTCCTCGTCCTCCGCGACCATTATGATTTCCCGGGCATGAACGTCGTCGAATTCACCTTCGAAGACGATGTCTTCCTCAAAAAAGAAGGGTATGACGCGGAGAATTCCGTCATCTATCTAGGGACCCACGATAACGACACAATGCAAGGCTTCCTCGATGAGATGAAGGAAGAAGAGAGGAAGAAATGGGAGGACAAACTC
>CADCDV010000082.1:0-1394 GCA_902800255.1 uncultured Erysipelotrichaceae bacterium
CCGTTACCGCTTCGCTGACAGCTTCCTCTTCATCACCCTCTTCAGAATCGTCTTCATCACCTCCTTCTGGAGGAATATCCCTGAGATTCATAGCCTTATCTTCCTTTGGGGTTGCTGGCCTGTCAGCTGGATCCTTTCCATCCTTGCCTACATCCCAATTCTCCCTACCTATAGCAAAAAGGCTTTTGCCGAGATTGACCATAAGCTCGCTTTACGAAACGCGTAGTGCTTTGGGAATGCATTAAACCCTTAAAAGGTTTACAATATCGTCAAAGATATGAATATTTTCAAAGTCGCCTGGTACCGCACCACGCAGTTCGTCATGAACAAAATCGGGATGCCTTTCATTAAATTCCCGGAACCAAAAACCCTCAAAGGTCCTGCCTTCTACGTCAGGGCAGCGGAGATTCTTGTCGAGAACGGATACAAGAAACCCCTCATCGTTGCTGACCCAATCCTTGAGCAAATCGGAAAGATGGGTCCTTTGACCGATCAGTTAGAGCAAAAAGGCATCAAATATTCCATCTATTATGGCGTTGAGCCTAACCCAACCTTCAATAGCGTTCTTCCTGCGATAGACGCCGCAAAAGAGAATGGCGTCGATTCGATAATCGCTTTCGGCGGAGGTTCAGCGATCGATGTCGCCAAGATTATCGGTGCTTGCCTCTCTAACGACACCAAAGACATCTCTTCCCTTAAAGGACTATTCAAGGTCAAGAAGAAATACCCTTGCTTAATTGCCATCCCAACGACTGCGGGAACCGGAAGCGAAGCGACTGTCGCTGCCGTCATCATCGACCCTGAAACAAGGTCGAAATACGCGATCAATGACCCTAAGCTCGTCCCTGATTACGCGATTCTCGATGAAACACTCCTTGAGACCCTTCCTCCGAAGATGATCGCCGCGACTGGCATGGACGCTTTGACGCATGCGGTGGAGGCCTATATCGGAAACGCCCTCACCAGGAAGACCAAGAAGTGCGCTCTCTATTCCATCAACATCATCTACCATAACCTCCTTGGCTTATACCAAGACCCACATAATCTCGCCGCTGGCAAGAACATGATCTTCGGCTCGTATTTGGCCGGTGTCGCTTTCACCCGCTCATACGTTGGCTATGTGCACGCCTTGGCGCATGCGATAGGAGGCAAATACAATGTCCCGCATGGTTTTGCTAATGCCGTCCTTCTCCCATATGTTCTTGAAGCGTATGGCAAAAAGGCCCACAAAAAGCTCGCGGATTTGGCAAAACTCATCGAAATCGTCCATCCGGAATCGAAGACCCATCAGGCTGCCAAAGCCTTCATCGATTACATCAAGATGCTTAAGTTCTCTCTTGGCATCCCAGCCCATTTCGACCATGTTATCAAGAAAGAGGACCTCGATGACCTCG
>CADCDV010000082.1:1453-5334 GCA_902800255.1 uncultured Erysipelotrichaceae bacterium
CCTAAGATCCTTGGAGCCGAAGAGCTCAAAGCGATATACATGGAGGCAGACCCATCATGCAAATAGGCGAAACGATGAATAACCGCTCCCGAATGATCACGGTCAGGAACGAAGCAGGCATGGAAATCACTTTCTGTGATTTTGGTGCATCTATCTACGACATCCGTATCAATGGCAAGCCAATGACGGTTGCTTGCGAAGACTTTGAGAAGTGGATGTATACCCGCTCATACTTTGGCAAGACCGTTGGCAGAATCGCTGGCCGAGTCAAAGATGCTAGAATCACCATCAGCGGTAAAGAATACGCTCTCGACCAAAATGACGGAAAGAATACCCTCCACACAGGAAAAGACGCCCTTTGCTATAAGCCATGGATCTATGACGTCTACGAGAAAAGAGTAGGCGCGGTGGTGGATTTCTACTATCGCCTCGAAGATGGCGAAGAAGGTCTTCCAGGTGAGCAGACCATCAACGTGAAATACATCGTCCACAAGAAAGAGAACGTCATCGATATCAAATTCACCGCAGGGAAACCTAGCAAAGACACATACACGAGATTAACTAACCACGCTTATTTCAACTTAGGCGGATACAAAAACATCAGGAACCATAGGTTCACCCTCGATGCCGATAGGGTTTCTCTCTTTGACGAAGGATGTATCGCTACTGACTTTGTCAAAGTCCCTTCAAACCTTGATTTCCGTAAAGGCGTATCTCTTGATGAAGCCCTCCCGAACAAGGATTTAGCCAAGCTCCCAACTGGTGGCCTTGATCATGTTTTCATTAGGACAAATGCCAGATGCGTCGACTGCCGCAAAGACAAATCCCTCATGGAAAAACCTCTCCTCACTTTGGAGAGTCCGGTCGCATCTTTGCAAATCTTTACAACTTTTCCGGCCATAACATGTTATGCTGATAACTTCCCAGGGGGTGGAA
The DNA here is from genome assembly GCA_902800255.1 of uncultured Erysipelotrichaceae bacterium. Lineage (GTDB taxonomy): Bacteria > Bacillota_I > Bacilli_A > RFN20 > CAG-826 > UBA4951. The sequence continues at coordinate 2,390 of CADCDV010000082.1, forward strand.
TGCTCACCAACGGGAACGAAGAGGAGAAATACTCAGGCTTAGCCTTAGAACCCCGCTTCGATGACCTAGATGTCATTAAGCCTGGCGCCTTCCAAAAGAAGGGGCGAGTCCAGGTCAATATGATCACCTACGTCTTCAAAACCAAGTAACTGCTTTCTTAAAGGAGTCTCCATCATGATTAGCAAGGTAATCGCTGAACTTATTTATTATGCTAAGAAGCATCTCTATCTTTTAGATAGCGATGAGATCTATTTCACGAACATCCTTCTCCATTTCTTCGGGGCGAATGAGCCATATGAAGGGGAGATCGATAAGAAAAGAATTGAGACCATGGAAGTCCCAGACGAGATCGTGTCCGAGATCGTCGAATATTGCCTCTCCCATGGCGACGACGAGAAAGAAGCGGAAAGGAAAGCCGACTTCGCTTTCGGCATCGTTTCTCCTCTCCCAAGCCTCGTTGACGGCGCTTTCGAGGAATTCAAAGCGAGCGACCCAGCGACCGCCCTTCAGTTCTTAAAAGCCCTTGGCACCAGCAATTACTACTTCCAGAAGACCAAGGTCGAACGCAACAAAGAATGGACCGCCACCTTCGAAGATGGTCCAAACATCACCCTTTCGATCAACCTCTCTAAGCCAGAGAAGAATAACAAAGACATCGCCAAACTCTTAACCACCAAATCGACCAACTATCCAAAGTGCGCCCTTTGCGTTGAGAACCTCGGCTATTATGGCGATGACAAACACGCAGCCAGAATGACCATTAGGTTCGTTCCTCTCACCCTTGCAGGGGAGAGATGGTACCTCCAGTATTCCCCATACGGCTATTTCCGCAACCATTGCATCTGTTTCAAAGAAGACCATGTCCCGATGAAAGTCGAAAGAAAGACCTTCGATAGGCTCCTTTCCTTCGTCGAGCAATTCCCTAGCTTCTTTATGGGCAGCAATAGCGACCTCCCGATCGTCGGTGGATCAATCCTCAACCATGAGCATTTCCAAGGCGGTTCCCCAGCCCTCCCATTATTCGCTTCCAAAGATAAAGAAGTCATTTTCACCAGCAAATCCGGCACGAAAGTCGCAAAAGTGGACTCTTTTACGAACACAATCCGTATCTCTGGCAAAGACAAAGAAGAGATCATGGACCTTGGTGAGAAGATCCTTAACGCCTGGAGAGAATACGATAACGAAGAGCTTGGCATCCTCCATGAGACGGATGGAAATAGACATAACACCGTCACCTCATACGCCTTAAAACCAGGCGAAGAATATCAGCTCATCCTCGTTCTCCGTTGCAATATCACAAGCGAGCAGTATCCAGATGGCGTTTTCCACGCTCATCCTGAATACCACGCCATCAAGAAAGAGGGCATCGGCCTCATCGAATGCGCGGGTGAATTCGTTCTCCCAGCCCGTCTAGAAAGACAGATAAAAGAGGTCGAGGAATCAGTTAACCTCAGCAAAGAAGAATACCTCAAGAAATACCCAGACATGTCTCTCTTTGAGGATATGATTAACGCCATGAAAGCGAACCCATCTTTAGATGCGGGTTCCTATATCGGCCAAGTCTGTAAGAACATCTTGAGGAACGTCGCTGTCTTCAAAGACGACGAAAAAGGCCAAGAGGCTTATGACGCTTTCCTCAAGAAGGCCCTTAACTAGAAATGAAGAAAATCGGAATGGTTTCCCTAGGCTGCGCTAAGAACCTAGTGGACAGTGAGATGATGCTTGCCTCCTTCCCGGGAGACCGTTTTGAGATTACCCCAAACCCGAAGGAAGCCGACGTCATCATCGTCAATACCTGCGGATTCATCGAGCCGGCCAAGAAAGAAGCCATCGACACCATCCTTGAGATGGCCTCCTATAAGCAAGCTAAGCTCATCGTCACCGGTTGCTTCGTCGAACGTAACCTTGAAGAGCTAAAGAAAGCCATTCCTGAAGTCGACCTTTGGGTCCCTCTTCGCGACTATCCGAAGATGAACCTCCTTGTCTCCGAGCTCTTGGGGGAGAAAGGCATCATCCAGCTTAACCCAATGAGAAGGATGATCTCGACCGCCCCATATTTCGCATATCTAAGGATTTCCGATGGCTGCGACAATTTCTGCTCATTCTGCGCGATTCCCTACATCAGGGGAAGGATGCATTCCCGTCCTCTCGAAGAAATCGTGGGAGAGGCCCTCATCCTTAGGAGCAAAGGGGTTAAGGAAATCGCTCTCGTCTCCCAAGACCCGATGCATTATGGCTGCGACATCAAAGGTGGCCCAGACATGGTCAAACTCATGTCCGCTCTCGACAATATGGGCTTCTATAGCATCAAAGTCCTTTATATGTATCCTGAAGAGGTCACGGATGAAGAGCTCAACTTCATCAAGAACTCCAAATCGATCGACCCATATTTCGATGTCCCGATCCAGACCGCGAGCAACAAGATGCTCCGCCTTATGAATAGACACGGCACGGTCGAGGAAATGAAGGTCCTTTTCCGTAAGATCAAGGCCATGATGCCAAAAGCCGTCCTTAGGACGACCCTCATCTCTGGCTTTCCTGGCGAAACGAAGACGGAACACGATGAAACCGTCCGTTTCCTTAAGGAGATACCTTTCGACCATCTTGGTGTTTTCACTTTCTCTCGCGAAGAAGGAACAGCCGCCTATAACATGCCTCATCAGGTAAGACATGCGACCGCTCTCAAGAGAAAAGACGAGATCATGTCCCTTGCGAAGACGATCTCTTACCGCCAAAACAAAGAGAGAATAGGGGAAGTGATGGAAGGAATCGTCACCGGCTACGACAAGAAAAGAGATATGTATACTCTCCGTTCCTACTGGAACGCCCCAGATGATATTGATGGAAATATCTACTTTTTGAGAGTCTTTATAATCACTTAAAAGTATATTTCCAGTATTGTGGCCTTTTTTGCATTGGAAAAATATGCTCACATAAAGCACAGA
>CADCDV010000083.1 GCA_902800255.1 uncultured Erysipelotrichaceae bacterium
CTTTGATGTCCTCTTTAAAGGGCATGTTCGCAAGAGCTAAGGAGCGTGGCATAGAATTATTTGTCACCCAATTTTGCTCTTTTGCCGAAGCAGGCCGTGAGGCCGATTATAACCAAGGCGAATATTCAGTCTACAATTTGGTCGATACAAGCTACTTCGATGCGATCATTTTAGATGTCTCAGACATGCCTAATAGCGAGATCGACGCCCGTATCTTCCCTCTTATTAGAAAAGCCAACATCCCAATACTCGCTCTCGATAGCAAATTCCCTGGCATCCATTTCTTTGGCCAAAACAACAAAAAGTCCATCGAAGACATGATGGATCACTTATACACCAAACACAAAGTCAGAAGCTTTGCCTTCTTCGGTGGCCCTTCTGCTAACTTTGAGGCTAACGCCAGAGCTCGTGCTTATGCGAATTCTTTGGCCCGCTTTGACCTAAGCCTAATCGATAACCCTATCTACGCTGGCAACTTCGAATATGATTCTGGCTTCAGAAACATGGAGAAACTCATCAACGAGAGAGAAGGCAAACTCCCAGGAGCCATCGTCTGTGCTAACGACCGTATCGCCGTCGGCGCTCTTGAAGCAGCCAAAAAGAACGGTTACTCATGCCCGAAAGATTTCCGAATCACCGGTTTCGATAACTATGGTCAAGCTGAGCGTTACTCCCCACAGATCACTACTGTCGGAATCGACCGCTTCCAAGCTGGCAAAAAGATCATCGATGTTGCTTTAGACTTAATCAAAGGCAAAGAGGTCCCACAATTCAACTACATCGACGGTGACATGATTTACCGCGAATCCTGTGGATGTGGCAGCGAAGCCGCTTTGGATTACCGCAAGTACGCCATGAACAGCGTTCTCACCGATTTTAAGAACGACTATAAGGTCAAGCGCATGACCACTCTCATTGCGAATCTTTCCATGCTCAATACCTTTGAAGGATATTTCAAAGCGTTGGCAGATTACCCATATTTCAAGAACGTTGAGTCCGTCCTTGTCTCAGTGGACAAAGGCTTATTCCGCCCTGGAACTTCTAACTTCTCTACGAAGAGGGTCCCAGTTGATCGCGAAGTTGTTGCCCTTTATTTCAAGAACGGGGAGCAAGAACAAGTTGACTCAATCAAAGAAGTCAAAAAACGTCAGACCAAAGACTGCAAAAACAAAGTTGCTTTCGTCAGCGCGCTTCACTTCGGAAAGGATGTTGTCGGTTATATCATCATCAGACAGAATTCCGACAATATCATGCTCCCAGATTTCGTCGATGCGAGATCCCGTTTCATCTTCCAAGCCGAATCCCTTTATAGAACTATGAAGTACTCAGAGCTTTCCAAGACTTTGAGTGAGCTCTATAACAACGACCAGTTGACTGGCATCCACAACCGCATCTTCTTTGACGAAGAGATGGTTCCTGCTTTCGACAGGCTCGTGAAGAAGAAAAAGAGATGTGCTGTTTTCTTCATCGATGCCGATAACTTCAAAAACATTAACGACACCTATGGCCACAATAGAGGCGATTTGATTCTCAAGGCCATCGCCAAAACCATCGACAAGGCTCTTCCAGAAAACGGCGACTGTTGTAGATTCGGCGGCGATGAGTTCGTTGCCTACTTTCCAGTCGACGATGACGTGAAAGCGTATGAATACGCCAAGAAGGTCGAGCAAAGCCTTCTCGAGAAAGACATCTCCGTCTCAATCGGCATTGCCTTCAGTGAGAACGGCACAAGCTTATCCGAAATCGTCAACAACGCCGACAAGGAAATGTATAAGATCAAGTTCAAGAAGTACGGCGATAGAAGACGCAAGCAATAAGCAAAAGCAGCAGAGAGAGGATGGTAAAACATCCCCTCTTTTTTTATGCCCTCTCTCCTGCTCAATATTTAAAAAGCACTCACAAATCCCTTTCCTTTTTTAAAAAGGTCGTGGTTTTGCAGGTATTTTTGGCAAAAGAAAAACTGCTAGGTTTTTGGCCTAGCAGTTTGTGAGCAAACCTTATTCGGCTTTCGCTTCTGGTTTCTTGCCTTTCTTGAGGACGAGGAACCAAACGATGCAGAAGGCGCCAGCGAGGACGATAACACCACCGCCAACGGAGATGCCAATGATGGCAGCCATTGGGAGGCCGGTATTGCCGTTATCGGCGGTACCGGTTTCTTCCATGTCGTAGCTTGGATCAACTACTTCAAGAGTGAAGATGGTAGCGATATCGGTTGTGTCGGTCGCGCCATCAAGGGTGAGCTTGGCCCAAACGATGATGTCTTTGGAACCGGCGACTGTTGGAGTGCCAGTGATCTTTCCATCTTCGAATTTGAGGCCTTCTTGGAGCTTCTGATCGACTTGTACATCGTCGATAGCGAGCTCGACGGCAGTGATGGACTTGCCATCATATTCCTGACCGACAGCATACTTATCAGCGACAGTGAAGGCGATTTCGCCAACATCCTCATTGAGGGTGACTTTGAGGCTGTGTTCAGTGGTGATGGCTTCCTGATCCTGGATGCCGAAGGCATTGTTCTGAGCCTTTCCGCAAGCGGCGTGGGCATAGATGAGGCCTTTGGCGCTCTGACGGACGGCATACCACCAGGAGTAAGATTCATAGGTTTCGCCTTCATAGGTGAAGGTTGGAGCACCATTGCCATCGAAGGCATTTGGATCCCACTTGCAGTTCATATCTGGGCCATAGTCAGCGCTATCGAGCTGGACGTTGCAGCCAGAGAGGGTACGGTTGTTGATGTTCTCGTATTTGGTTCCATCGAAGGAGCTGTTGCCATGGTGGGTCATATCAGAAAGGACAGCGCCTCTGAAGCCCCATTCATGACGGAGAACTTCGACGAGAAGAGGATAGGAAGCAGCGGTCTCCATCATACCAAGACGGTTGTAGGAGGACATGATGCCACGGGAATAACCATCCTGGATGCACATCTGGAATGGCTTGAGGTAGATCATACGGAGCGCTTGCTCACTGACGAAGGCCATGGTGCCTTCACGGTTCTTCTCTTGTTCGTTGACGGCGAAGTGCTTGTAGTAGCAGTAAACGCCTTTGAGGGTAGCACCTTTGACGACTTGGGAAGCCATCTTACCCATTAAGAATGGATCGGCGGCATAGTACTCGAAGTTACGGCCACCGAATGGGGAACGGTGCATGTTGACGGCTGGGCCAGCCCAACCATACATGTTGGCGAAGAAGGATTCAGCACCAACGATGTCGCCCTGTTTCTGAGCGAGTTTGATGTTGTAGGTAGCAGCAACGGTTGGCTCACCGCACCACCAGATGATTTCGTACTGGTTTGGGCCATCGGAGTCATTGGTGCTTGGTTTGCCGATTGCATCTAAGGAGGTGTTGTCGTGACGGCGGACGAATCTCACAAGCTCATCATAGGTGAACTCGTTGAGCCATTCTTCCCAGCGTGGGTCGTCGTAATCGGCGCCGACCATCTCGGAGAACATGGTACGTTCACCACTGGCAAGAGCCTCTGGTTCCTGATGCCAATCGTTATCGATGAAGTCTTGCTTGGTCTTGTAAGCAGCTTCGGAAACGTATCCGTTATGGAGGACATCAAGGTCAGCAACGGTGAAGGAATGGGTAAGGAATTCCTCGGACTTGCTGTTGACAGGAAGAGTACGTTCTTCGAGGGTTGGGTGGGTTGGGAAGGTTTCTTCGAAATTAGAACGGCTCATGTGGTCGAAACCGATGGAGTCGCTCATTGGGAGGGAACAGAAGAAGTTATCATCAGAGAACTGGTTCTTAACTTCGTGTCCGGTATAGCGGTCATTCTGATATTGGATGCCGCCTTTCTTAACAACGAGTTTCTTGGAGTCGATTTCTTCGTGTGCGTTCTTCATTAAGCAGACGTAGTAATCGCCTTC
>CADCDV010000084.1 GCA_902800255.1 uncultured Erysipelotrichaceae bacterium
TTGAAGGATACTTCGATCACATCATCGGCATCAGCGACGAATATGCCTCCAGCAAAGCAGGCGTTGCGAAAGATTTCTTCAGCAAAACCCATCTGGATCCATCAAAAACCATCTTCTTAGGGGACACTCTCCACGATGATGAAGTCGCCAAAGAAGTAGGGGCGAAAGTAATCCTCATCGCTAGGGGACATCAAACAAGAGACATCTTGGAGAACGGCTCGAAAGCCTTAATCGTTAACACCCTCGAGGAAGCGGACAAATACATCGAATAAAAAAACGGCACCGTGAGATGCCGTTTTGTTTTTTCTATTGGCTTAGTTGCCAGAGGTCATGTTATCGAAGTAGCCTCTGATCCAGACGATTGGGGTGCCTTTGTCACCGGAACCGGAGGTAAGGTCACAAAGGGAACCGATGAGGTCAGCGTACTTACGAGGAGTGGTGCCTTCGGAAGTCATCTTGCCGAAGAGGTTGGCGTCCTTCTCTTTGATGTCGGCAGCGATTGCGGCGCTTAATTCCTCACCAGAGAGGTCTTTGTATTTGCCATCGGCAAGGTATTTGAGTTTGAGTTCGTTTGGAGTTCTATCAAGGAATGGGGTGTGGAATGGGGAGACCACTGGGTCAGCGAGTTCCCAGATTCCGCCGATTGGATCCTTGAAGGCGCCATCGCCATAGACCATGACTTCGACGGTCTTGCCGGTCGCTTTCTTGATCTCTTCCTGGACTTTCATGACGAATGGCATGCCATCGCGTGGGAAGAGTTTGACTCTATCTTCGTCGGCTTTATTGGAACCGAGTAAGCCGTGTTCGCTGTTATAGCCAGAACCATTGACGCTGTGGGCGAGGATGTCGGAGAGTCCGACGACCTTCTCAGCACCGGCCTTCTTGATGAGCCTGATGGTTCTTGGGGCGGTGTGGATGTCAGCGGCGATGACATTCTTGGTGTATTTGAGAACGGCACGTGGGTCGTTAGCGAGGATGATCTCGCATTCGGCACCTTCGGCCTCAACGAATTCTTTGTAGTAGCCTGGGTAATCCATGCCAGTGAATGGGTGGGTGATGACACCGAAGAGCTTTCTCCATTCCTCAAGGGTGAAGACATCCTTGAATGGGTCGACGTTCTTCTCATCGAGAAGGTCGAGGCTGATAAGGCCATTTCCGACCTCATCGCTTGGGTAGCTAAGGACGATGGTGACTTTGCTAGCTCCACGCGCGATACCTTTTAAGAGGAGGCTGAAACGGTTTCTTGAAAGGATTGGGAAGACGACACCGACGTGTTTCTTTCCTCCGAAGATGTTTTGAATGTCATCTGCAATATCAGTGACGTTCGCATAGTTGCCTTGGGCACGTGCCAAGACGGATTCAGTGACGGCGATGATGTCTTTATCCTCGATAGGAAGATTGTCTTCCTTGCTCGCGGCTAAAACGCTGTCGACGACGATTTTGGCGAGGTCATCGCCCTCTCTGATGATTGGGCAACGGACACCGATCGACATGGTACCAATGTTTCTTTTCATGTGGTGTTCTCCTTAAACGGACGAGTTATTATAGACACTCAATGGCCAATTGTTGACAAATATTTGCAATTTCCGCAAAAAAACTTTGGCAAGCCTCCACTCAGTTTGTAAAGAGGTCTTTTTCAATAATCAAGTGGCTGTCTAACTTCTTTTATATTATAGCCCTTCTTCTATGAAGAAATAATTGCAATTTTCTTTAATAATGGGGTTACCGCTAGTATAATTACACCGCAGTCTAATAAGGAGGACATGTAAGAATATGTCAGTAAAGGTTGCTATTAACGGGTTCGGACGCATTGGCCGTCTTGCTTTCCGCCAGATGTGGGGTGCCCCAGGCTACGAAATCGTCGCCATCAATGATCTCACCAGCCCAAAGATGCTTGCTCATCTTCTCAAGTATGATTCCGCTCAGGGTCGTTACGCTTTAGCCGACAAAGTCACCTGCAGTGAAGAAGGTGCCGAAGAAGGCTGGATCGCCGTCGACGGCAAGAAGATCCGCATCTATGCCGAAAAAGATGCCAACAACTGCCCATGGGGCAAACTCGATGTTGACGTCGTTCTCGAGTGCACTGGTTTCTATTGCTCCAAAGAAAAGAGCATGGCTCACATCAACGCCGGTGCCAAGAAGGTCGTTATCTCCGCTCCAGCCGGAAAAGACCTCCCAACCATCGTTTTCTCCGTCAACGAGAAGACCTTAACCAAAGAAGACAAGATCATCAGCGCTGCTAGCTGCACCACCAACTGCTTAGCTCCAATGACCAAAGCTCTCAATGACGCTTTCCCAATCCAGAGCGGCATCATGACCACCGTCCACGCTTACACCGGTGACCAGATGCTCCTCGATGGCCCACACCGCAAAGGCGATCTCCGCCGCGCTCGTGCCGCCGCTTGCAACATCGTTCCAAATAGCACCGGTGCTGCCAAGGCTATCGGCCTCGTCATCCCAGAACTCAATGGCAAGCTCATTGGTTCCGCCCAGCGTGTTCCAGTCCCAACTGGTTCTACCACCATCCTTGTCGCCGTCGTCAAAGCCGAAGAGCTCGACGCCGCCAAGATCAACGAAGTCATGAAGAACGCTGCCAAAGGCAATGCTTCCTTCGGTTACACCGAGGAACAGCTCGTCTCCGGCGACATCATCGGCATGACCTACGGTTCCCTCTTTGATGCCACCCAGACCATGGTCATCAAACTCGCAGAAGGTCTCTATCAGGTCCAGGTTGTTTCCTGGTATGACAACGAGAACTCCTACACCTCTCAGATGGTCCGTACCATCAAGTACTTCGCCGAACTCAACTAAGTTCATCAAGTCTTGAACCTAAGCCACACCGAAAAGTGTGGCTTTTTTCGTGCAAAAAATGAGCCTATCTCCCTTCTTTCAAAGGCTCATTTCCATATTTATGGAAAATTTTACTGGAAGTGCTATCATTTAACCGCAAGGAGCAAAAGGAAATTATTTTATGCTTACTGTTAAAGACTTAAAGGACCTCAAAGGCAAACGCGTTTATGTCCGCGTTGACTTCAACGTCCCACAAACCAACGGTGTCATCCGTGATACCAACCGCATCAAAGCCGCTCTCCCAACCATCCAAGAGCTGCTCTCCAAAGGTGCTCGCGTCATTCTTATGTCCCACCTTGGAAAGATCAAATGGAAAGAACCAGATCCAGAGAAGATCGAAGCCATGAAGAAGGCCAACGACATGGCCCCAGTCGCCAAAGCTCTCGCTGAGCTTCTCCCAGGCGTCAAAGTGAGCTTCTGCCCAGCCACCCGTGGCGAAGAGCTTACCAAAGCCGTTGCCGCCCTTAACGATGGCGAAATCCTTCTCGGACAGAACACCCGTTATGAAAAGGGTGAAGAGAAGAACGATCCAGAGCTTGCTCAGATTTGGGCCAGCTTAGCCGATGTCTTCGTCATGGATGCCTTTGGCAGCGCCCACCGTGCCCATGCCTCAACCGTCGGTGTCCCATCCATCCTCAAAGCCGAAGGAAAACCAGTCGCCCTTGGTTACCTCATGATCAAGGAAGTCGAGAACCTCACCCGTTGCGTCGAGGTCAAGGCTGAAGATAGACCATACGTCGCCGTTCTTGGCGGACTTAAGGTCAGCGACAAGATCAAAGTCATCGATACCCTTCTCAATAAATGCGACTACATCATCATCGGTGGTGCTATGGCCTACACCTTCCGCAAAGCCCAAGGTGAAGCTGTCGGAACTGAGACGGCAGAAAGGACGTCTCTGACTAGAAGATCTTAGTCACTTGATTTTGCTTTGTCTTTGTTGGAGTTCTTCTCCAAGTCGTTCTTCTTGTGCCTTTATATTAGCTTCAAGTTTCTCAACGGCCTTC
>CADCDV010000085.1 GCA_902800255.1 uncultured Erysipelotrichaceae bacterium
TCGGGCGACACAAATCTAGATTTATTTGTTAGGCAGTCCTGAAAATGATCGTAGTTGATGGCTTGAAGAGTGTTGCTAAGGGCGGAGGCATTCGCCCTTTTGCTATCTGGAACATATAAAAATCTATATCGGTCGTTCTGACGCTTGGCATAAAACCTTCAAAAAGATCGTTATAGAAACTTAGACACCAAGAACCGATTAGCACAACATCATCGATAAAACCCGCATCTGAAAATGCTTTGATAACTTCATTTAATTTGCTTTCGTTTTCAATCGCCATAGTGTCTCAAGGCCTTTAAGAGCCTCGCCTCCTCTTTTCGCAAAATTCGAAGATTCTTTTCAATCCTCTTTCGTTGTTCGTAGTCCACCGCCGCTTTTTTTGCATCAGGCGAGCCAATTGGGCCAATGTATTCAGAGATGATCTTATTTCCTTCTCTTCTCTTCCGATAACAATATACTTTCGATTTGAGACGTTGTTCGGACAAATATCCCTTCGGCAACGCTGCCAAAAGGGATTCATAGGACGCAATGTTCCTCTCTATTCTTTCGAGTTCTTCTTTTAAAACGCCTTCTAAAACCGACATAATAATCCCTCAAACAAATTATACTACATTTTTCTACTTCGGCAACTTTGTAGTATATTCAATTTGCAAAAAGAAAACCCGTGGTTCGGTTAGCGAATCCACGGGTTATTATTAGGCAACGACAATGTTGAGGATTCTTCCTGGGACGTAGATGATCTTTTTGATCTCGTGTCCGGCTAAGAAGGATTGAACTTTCGCCGACTCGTTGGCTTTAGCCATGACCTCATCCTGAGTGGCTTCTTTGGAGACCTCAATGACGTCACGCATCTTGCCATTGACGGAGACCGCTAACTTGACGGTTGTGAGGGTGATGGCTTTCTCATCATAAGTTGGCCACTTCTCATAGGCGATCGATTCCTTATGGCCAAGGAGCGACCACATCTCTTCGCCAGCGAATGGGCAGACGCAGGAGAAGAGTTTGACGAAGCCTTCTAAGTAGGATTTGTAGAGGCTTTTCGCTTTATAACAGTCATTGACGAAAACCATCATCTGGCTGATAGCGGTATTGAAATCGAGGTTCTCGAAGTCGGTGCTGACCTTCTTCACGAGGAAGTTATAGGAGTAATCAAGCTCGTGGGAATTCTCATCTGAGATCATCTTTGTGTATGGCTCTTCGCTAACAAGACGGAAGGCTCTTTCGATGAAACGGGTCGCACCATTAAGGGATTCGGTGGACCATGGCTTCATCTCGTTAAGAGGGCCAGCGAACATCTCGAAGAGACGTAATGAGTCCGCACCATTGGAGTTGACGATATCGTCAGGATTGACGACATTGCCACGGGACTTCGACATCTTCTCGCCATTGGAGCCAAGGATCATGCCTTGGTGATAGAGCTTCTGGAATGGCTCTTTGCATTTGACGATGCCGATGTCATAAAGGAACTTATGCCAGAAACGGGCATAGAGAAGATGGAGAACGGCGTGTTCTTGGCCACCGACATAAATGTCGACTGGGAGCCAGTGCTCGATAAGAGCAGGATCGGCCATCGCTTTATCGTTCTGTGGGTCGATATAGCGGATGTAGTACCAAGAGGAACCTGCCCACTGTGGCATGGTGTTGGTCTCACGGAGGTATTCTTTGCCGTCGATGGTTGGCTTAAGCCAAGCATCTGGGGCTTTCGAAAGAGGTGGCTTGCCGTCTCTGGTTGGCTGGTAGTCATCAAGCTCAGGAAGGACGAGAGGAAGCTGATCCTCTGGGATTGGGTATTCTTTGCCATCCTTATCCTGCATCATTGGGATTGGTTCGCCCCAGTAACGCTGTCTGGAGAAGATCCAGTCACGGAGTTTGTAATTGACGACTTCTTTGCCTGCGCCAAGCTCAACGAGCTTTTTGGTGATGGCGGCTTTCGCTTCGGCGATCATCATGCCGTTAGCGAATTCGCTATTCATATGTGGGGCATCATCGACCATGGCCTCGTTAGAGATATCTCCTTCAAGGACCTGGATGATTGGGAGGTCATGCTTCTTGGCGAAAGCGTAGTCTCTCGTATCATGGGCAGGGACGGCCATGACAGCACCGGTTCCATAGGAACCAAGGACGTAATCGGCGACATAGATCGGGATGGATTTGCCATTTATTGGATTGATGGCGGTCGCACCAAGATAGACGCCGGTCTTCTCTTTCTCAAGGGAGGTTCTCATGAGGTCACTCTTCTTGGCGGCGTCGGTGACGTATTTCTCCACTGCTTCTTTTTGCTCAGCGCTCACAAGCTCCTTAACGAGAGGATGCTCTGGGGCAAGGCAGCAATAAGTGCAGCCGAAGAGGGTGTCGACACGGGTTGTGAAGACATCGAAATGGGTATCTTTGCCTTCGATATTGAAACGGATCTGAACACCAGTTGAACGGCCGATCCAGTTGCGTTGCATCTCTAAAGTGCTCTTTGGCCAATCTAAGCCTTCGAGATCTTTCTCAAGCCTATCCGCATAAGCGGTGATCTTGAGGATCCATTGGCGCATCGGCATACGGATGACTGGGAAGCCACCGCGCTCAGACTTGCCATCGATGACCTCTTCGTTAGCGAGGACGGTACCAAGCTCTGGGCAATAGTTGACTGGGATATCGTCGACATAAGCAAGGTCATGCTTATACATCTGGAGGAAGATCCACTGGGTCCACTTGTAGAAAGACGGATCGATGGTGGCGATTTCCTTGCTCCAGTCATAGGAAAGACCTAAGGTCTTGATCTGCTCTTTGAAGTGAGCGATGTTCTTGCGAGTAAAGCCTTCTGGGTGCTCGTTGTTCTTGATGGCGAATTGCTCAGCAGGAAGACCGAAAGCATCCCAACCCATTGGGTGAAGGACGTTAAAGCCCTGCATCCTCTTCATTCTGCAAAGGATGTCAGTAGCGGTATAACCCTCAGGATGTCCGACGTGAAGTCCTTGTCCAGATGGATAAGGGAACATGTCGAGGGCGTAGTATTTTGGTTTTGAGAAATCATGGACGTCGCATTTGAAAGTCTCATGCTCGTCCCAGTATTTGGCCCACTTCTTCTCGATTGAGCCATGGTCGTATGACATATGGTGTCCTCCCACTAGGAAGCGAGAGAATGGTAGATCTTGAGGTACTCGTTAGCGGAGTTCTTCCAGCTATGGTCGCAATTCATCGCATTCTTCACGCAAGTCCAGAAAGCCTTCTTATCGGCGAAAAGCTCTCTAGAGAGACCTACGGCATAGCCGAGGCCTGAATCATTATAATCATTGAAACCGATTCCGTCAGCCACTTTCAGGTTGTCTTTGTTGTAACCAACAACGGTGTCGGCTAAGCCACCGGTGAAGCGGACGATAGGAAGCGTGCCATAACGCTTGGCAATCATCTGGGAGATTCCACATGGCTCGAAGAGCGATGGCATGAGGAAGAAATCACATCCTGCGTAGATCTTATGGGCAAGGTCGTTGTTATAGCCGATATAGATGCCACAGGTGTCTGGGTATTCGCGGCGGAGCTGCTCGCACTTCTGCTCAAGCTCGTATTCGCCTGAGCCAAGGATGACAAGCGATGCTCCCATTGCCAAAGCACCTCTCATGTTATTGATCATGATGTCGATGCCTTTTTGCCAAGAGAGGCGTGAGACGAGGCCATAGACTGGTCCGCCTCTATTCGTGATATGGAAGGAATCAAGGAGGTCTTTTTGGTTGGCTTTTTTGCCTTCTTTAACGGTTTCGACGTCAAAATTCCTTGCAATTCCTTTGTCTTTTGCTGGATCCCACTCCTCGACATCAATGC
>CADCDV010000086.1 GCA_902800255.1 uncultured Erysipelotrichaceae bacterium
TACTATAGGCTCAGCAACTTCTTAGCTGCATTGGTGAGTGCCCTCATCTTCGCGATGATTCTCCCTGCTGGCACTTCCTGGTACGCCTTATTAATCGGCGCTGCCGCTGGCATCATCTTCGGTAAACTCTTATTTGGCGGAACCGGAAACAACTTATTCAACCCAGCCGCTGTCGGCATGGTCTTCGCCAAAGTCTGCTTCGGTGGGTCGATGTATTACACCGCCCCATTCGCTGGCTTTGATGAGGTCACCGTCAGCCCAACATATTTAGCAGGGGGACAATATAGCCCTCTCGACCTCTTCCTTGGCAATGTCCCAGGAACCTTAGGCGAAACCTGCAAGATCGCCATCCTCGTTGGCCTTGTCTATCTTCTCATCAAGAGAGTGGCCGACTGGAAGGTCGTTCTCACTTATATCGCGACATTCGCGCTTCTCACCCTCGCTGGTGGAAACACCGTCTTCGGCCGTGGTGGAATCATTCCATCATATGGCGAATGGGTTCTTTCCCATCTTCTTAGCGGTGGCTTCTTATTCGGTGCCGTCTATATGGTCACTGACCCAGTCACCATGCCGATAACCACTCCAAGCAGAGTGCTCTACGCGATGAGCGCAGCGATCGCCGCTTTCTTCATCCGTCACTTCGCCGCTCTCCCAGAGGGTGTTGGTTATGGCATCCTTATCGCTAACTGCTTAGCGCCACTCTTCGACTATCCAAAATGGTCAAGTGAGCAGTGGAAGAAGAAAGACATCATTCTTGCTATTGCGATCCCTGCCCTTGCCGTTGGAATCGTATTCTGGACGGTTTTTGCTGGAGGTTTTGCACTATGAACAAGTATTTCAAAGTCTCCCTTACGTTAGCCACGATCGCTAGCGGAGCCGCTCTTCTTATCGGCCTCATGAACCTCGCTACCGTAGGTGCCATCAAGACCAACAAAGAGAACAAGATCAAAAGCGGTATCTCTAAGCTCTATCCAAACGTCAAAGACTATGTCGCCCATGATTTCCATACCTTCGACGAGGAAGGGTATGATGCGAATTATTCTCTCCCAGAATACCCTCACCTCAAGACCGCTTATGTGGTCAATATCGAAGGGGGCACGAGTCCTGGTTACGTCTATAGCACGACAGGCAAAAACGCCTATGGCCAAGTCGACCTTCTCCTTTCCATCAAAGAAGGAAAGATCGAAAAGATGTTCGTTGTCACCAACACCGAATCCTATGGCCCAACCTTAGAAGAGAATTACATAGATCTATACAATTACGGCCTTTTAGAGCATGGGCTAGAGGACGTTCAGTGCGGCGCCACCTATGGCGCCAAAACAGTCAAGGAGCAGTGCGATGATGCGCTTGCTCATTGGAACGCCAACTTTGGAAAGGAGGCTGAATAGGCATGGACAACATCAAACGCGGACAGCATAAAGCCTCTTTCTTAAACGGCATTCTCAAAGAGAACCCTCTTCTCATCCAGGTCTTAGGCCTTTGCCCTGCCTTAGCAGTCACGAAGTCCTTAGAGACCGCTTTCGGCATGGGCTTACTCTTCACCTTCGTTCTTGTCTCAAGTAACGTCATCGTCTCTTTACTTCGTAAACTCATACCAGAAGAGATCAGAACCCCATGCTACATCGTCGTCATCGCCACCTTCGTCACCATCGTCAAGATGTTCGCGGAAGCCTTCTTACCGGAGTTATATAGCTCTTTAGGCGTCTTCCTCTCTCTTCTTGTCGTCAACTGCATCGTCTTAGGAAGAGCAGAGGCCTTCGCTGGCCAAAACGGCGTCTTCGATTCTTTCTTAGATGGCGTTGGAAACGGTATTGGCTACACCTGGGCTATCTCTCTTATGGGTATCATCCGTGAGGTCTTTGGCTTAGGGACCTTAACCATTGGCAAAGTCTTCAATTTCTTCGGAGAGCCTATCAAACTTCCTATTCTCAAATTCGTAGAAGTCACTTTTGACGCGGCTACTGAAACATACGAACGCACGGTCCATTACGACTTCTCAATCAGCATTTTCCAGAATCCAGCCGGCGCTTTCATCGTGTTAGGTCTTATGCTTGCCATCATGGCGGCCATCACCAATCACAAGAAAGCGGTGGAGAAAGCCAAAGAGAAAGAAGCCAAGCTTGCAGCCGCAGCCGCCAAAGCCGCTGAGCAAGCCAAATTAGCAGGAGGTGCCAACTAATGGAAATGATCATCTCATACATCCTCGCTATCGTGAGCTACATGCTCATCGATAACGTCGTCCTCAGCCGTTTCTATGGCATCTGCTCCTTCATCGGCGTCGGTAACAAAGTCAAGAGCGCCTTCTCAATGGGCCTTGCTGTTACCTTCGTCATCATGATGGCGACGCTTGTCTGCTATCCTCTTTACTTCTTTGTTCTCGTCCCAGCGGGAATCCCATTCTTAGACACTCTCGTCTATATCCTTGTCATCGCCTCTCTTGTTCAGATAGTCGGTCTCTTCATCAAGAAGAATAGCCCAACCCTCTATAAGACCCTTGGCATCTATCTCCCACTCATCACCACCAACTGCGCCGTCCTTGGCGTCGTTCAGACCAATAGCGATGCTAGCCTCGATTTCCTTACGAGCTTAGCTAACGGCTTAGGAACCTCAATCGGCTTCTTAGTCGTCATTGTCTTATTCGCTTGCATGAGAGAACGTATGAATGGCTATAACATCCCAAAAGCCATGAAAGGCGTTCCTATTGCGTTAATCACTGCCGCCCTTATGGCCTTAGCCTTCATGGGCTTTGGAGGAATGGTGGGCTAAGATGGACCAAGTAGGTTACATCATTCTCGCAATCTCGATCGTCGTCATTCTTCTTGCCGTATTCGTCATCTCATTTGTTCTCTACATGAGAACACCTGCCCCAAAAGGCTGTGAGAAACTCGGCATCGGCCCTAAGAACTGCGAGGACTGCAACGTCGAAGGCTGCATGATCTACAAGCAGCGTCACAAAAAGGAGGAATAACATCATATGGATTATCTTTCCGTTCTCTGGTCATTCTTATTGCTTCTTGGTTTAGGAGCCGTCCTTGGACTCCTTTTGGCTTTGGCCGCTAAATTCTTCCACGTTGAGGAAGACCCACGCATCAAAGAAGTCGAGGATATGCTTCCTCACTATAACTGCGGTGCCTGCGGATACGCTGGTTGCCACGATATGGCAGAAGCGCTTGTCAGCGGTGCCTGCAAGAAAGTGTCTCTTTGCAAAGCGGGCAAAAAAGACAAGAACCACGAACCGATCATCGAATATCTCAAGACCCATCCAGACAAGGATGGGAACACTAACGTCCCTAGCTTATAAAAATGAAAAGAAACCTCAAGAAGACAAGCACTATCCTCATGGGGGTTTCTTTTTGTTTGGCCTCTTGTTCGGTAGCCTCTCCAACAAAGATCCAGGCCTTCCAATGTGACGCTCTCTTCGAATATCTCGATTACGAAGAAGGAAGGATCTCTAACTCCCTTAAAGAGGAAGTCGACAAACTAGAGAACATCTTCGACCCATATAAAGAAGGCACAGAGCTATATCGCCTTAACAAAGAAAGAACCCTCACCGTCAGCGATGACCTTCTCTCATGCCTCAAAGAAGCAGTGGCCCTTAAGGAAGACACAGACGGATACTTCAAACCATTCATGGGGAAACTCTCGAAAGACTGGATGAGCTTCATTAGTGGGAAAAGAGACAATCCTCTCTCAGAAGAAGAGATAAACACTCATCTCACTGAGATAAGCTCAACAAGCCTCTCTTTCGAAGGAAACAAAGTGACGATTAGTGGC
>CADCDV010000087.1 GCA_902800255.1 uncultured Erysipelotrichaceae bacterium
CCTAAATACACATAGTCGAGCGGTTTCATCGTTTCTCGCCTCCTATGGCGGCTTCTTTCTCACCGATTGGACCAACAAGCTCCTCAAGGACGTCTTCCATGGTGACTAAACCGACCAAACGGTCGTCCTTATATACAAGCGCGGATTGGGTGTGATTCGTTCTAAAACCATCTGTCAGGTCATCGATCTTGACGTTTGGAGAGACGATATATGGCTTTTCGATGGCTTTATTGATGTCGAAATCCTTCTTCTTGAGGTACATCGAAAGGAACTTCTTAACGATAAGGACACCTTTGATGTCGTTTATCTCCCCTTCATAAACAGGGATTCTTGAGTACTGGGTCTCGCAACCGATCTTAGCGCCATCCTCATTCTTTAGTCCTTCGAGGTTGATGGTAAACATCTTCCTTCTCGAAGTGAGAACCTCTTTGACCGCGGTGTCAGAGAAATCAATGGAATTGATAATGACATCGCTTTCGCTTTCCTCGATGAGGCCTTCTTCCTCTTTGAGCTCGATTGCACTCGTGAAATCTTCCTCGGTGACCTCAGGTTCCTCTTTAGTTGGGAAGAGCTTCTTGGCAAGCCAAGAAATGCCAGTGAAAACCATGGCAATCGGCCAGATGAGGAAATAGAAAACAAGGAGAGGATAAACGGTGATTGAGGCGACTTTGTTAGGGATTTTCTTTCCAATCTGCTTTGGAATCGTCTCACCGAAAAGATAAAGGATGACGGTCATTATGATGGTCGAGATGAGACCAGCGATAGATGGATCAAGGTTTGGGAAAAGCCTTTGGGTGAAAAGGATGGTGCTTATAACAGAAAGGACGACACTCGCGGCATTTGTGCCAATAAGCACTACCACTAGAGTCGTATCAAATCTCTCTGCGATGAAAAGGACGGCCTTTGCCGTTCTTGAGCCATGATCCTTCTTAACCTGAAAACGATATTTGTTAAGACAAGAAAAAGCCGTCTCGGTCATCGCGAAGTAGGCGGCTATTATGACGAATAGAATTATGAGAGCTAGGTACAGCCAACTTAGAGGGTCCAATTGATGTCGAACTCCTTATTCGACTTTGGTATTTTACCACAACAGCAAGGACATTTCAAAAAAGGTAAAGAAAAAGCGGGGCTTTTAAACCCCGCTTGATAGGAGACTATGGATTAGTCTTCGTCGTCGTCGCCATCGGCGCTGCCATCGCTAACGTAGTTAACGAGATCGGCGGCGTAATCGCGATTGTCGACTGGAGCTCCAGCGGTCAAACCGGCTTTGCCGCAGACATCATCGATGAGCTGCTTGGCACGTTTGACGGAGAGTCCGCTTCTGACCTTGAAGCAAAGAGGAATGTCTTTGTAAAGGTTCTTGTGGCCAACGTCCTGGACTGGGATTGGGGAATCAGCGTAGTCCTTTGGATCGAGGGCGAAGTAGAGCTTGAGGCCTTTTCCGACCATGTTGATACGGAAGTAGGTCTTGGTGTGGAGACGGAAGGTGTCACCACCATTGGCAACGCGGCTCTTAAGGCCATAGCCGAGGGCGTAGGCTTTGAGGTCGTTGTAGTTGTCTTTCATATCCTGGGTGGCGGCGGTCATCTTCTCGGCGAAGGAGAGACGGACCACTGGAGCGGCTGGCTCAGGTGCTGGCTCTGGCTCTGGTTCAGGCTGTGGCTCTGGCTCTGGCTCAGGTGCTGGCTCTGGCTCTGGTTCAGGCTGTGGTTCGACTTCTTCGACAACAGCGATGTTCTGGAGATATTTGGCGAGTTCTTCGGCGACGATGGAACGAACTTCCTCAGCGGAGAGCTCTTCTTTTGGCTCTTCGGCTTTTGGAGCGGCTCCGAGTTCTTCGCGGATGATTTCGCGGACTTCCTGGGAGGTAAGGCCAGCTTCGGCTGGTTTGACGGCCCCTTCGACTTCCTCTTTGATCATCTTTCTGAGGTCGTCAGCGGTCATGACGTCTTCGCTGGATTCTTCTGCTTCTGGCTCTGGTTCTTCATCTTTGCCAGTGTAGTATTCAGCAAGTTCTTCCTGGATGACTTCGCGGGCTCTTTCATCGGTAAGAGGCTCTAATTCCTCTGGGTGCTCGCGATCGTCGAGTTCTTCGCGGATGATGGCACGAAGCTCTTTGGCGGTAAGAGGTCTATCCTCTTCGCATTCGCACTGGCATGGCTCTGGCTCTGGCTCTGGTTTTGGCTCAGGCTTTTGCTCATGACAATGGCATTCTGGGTAGTGATATGGCATTGGGGCGCCATTATAGAAGTTCTGAATGATGTAAGGGCCGGCTTTTTCGGAATGCTTATCGTCTTCTTCTTCGCATTCGCATTCTTCTTCGTCTTCTTCGTATTCGTCGGCATTCTCTTCATCAGCAGCGGCGGCTTTCTTCTTCTTTTCTTTTGAAAGGGCCTTAGTGGATTTGATGATGGCGACAAGGCCAAGGATGTAGGCGGCGATGAGAGCTAAGATGAAGACAAGGGCGCAAAGACCAACGCCTTTATCCCATTCACTCTTGAATAAGGTATCGCCAAGGCAGCCGAAGACATCGTGGAAGTAATGCATCTCGCCTTTGATGGAGATGCTTCCCTCAAAGAGGGCACCTTTGAAGGCGCCGCCTTCTTTAAGTGGAACGAGGGCAAGGGCTAAAAGGATGACGGTGAATCCCGAGGCAAGAAGCCAAGCGAGGTTTGGAATTAAATGGATAGGTTTCTTCTTGACGATGAGAAGGACAAGGTTGATGATCCAGAAAACAATAAGGAGCACGAGGGCTGCGATAATGATGACATCAACGATGACGGCCATAAAGACATACTTCGGCATGAAATCCATGTTTCCGAAGGTGAACGCTGTCTCTAAAGCGCCTCCTATTCCACCTAAGTTGGTGAGGAGATCCCATCCAGTCTTGGTGCAGTCATTTGCCAAGGTTGGAATCATGAAGTAGGCTGCGACACCGACGGCCATAAAGACGACCGAAAGAATCGCAAGTACAAAAATTGGAGCTTTTGATTTTTTCATATTCTATTTCCCCTTTGTAGTTATCTTAGGACCAAATTGTTAAGAAAAAAAGTAAAATAATCGGTTGTTGTAGGGGATATTTGATATTTTATTATCGTTTTAGGCCAGTTTTGAGTAGGCTTTTATGGCTTTAGGGCAAACTTCGACCAAAATTTTGCCCGAAGGACCTTTTTCGCCATCAAGGCACCAATATTCAGATGCGGGCGCATCTATAGAACACTCGCTAATTGTAAAAGGCTCGATATTTTTGAACGGAATATAGTGTAAAAGTCCATTGAACAAACCTTTGTCTGTGAGATAGAGCTCAAACTTGCCATCATCGTAGTCGCATTGCTTGTTTACCTTGAATCCGGCCATATGCGTTCCGTTCATGATCATTAAAAACGGTGACTCTCCTTCTAACTCTTCCTTATCGGTTTTGACCTTGTATGGAATGAGCTTTTTCTTTAAGGCTTCCCCTACCGCTTTTTCATAGTAGGCGAGTTTGCCAATCTGCCTCTTTCTCTTTCTTCCGACTGAGTATGGGATATCGCTATATGCGCCTATAGAGCACGTATACGCGAAGTAATAGGTATCTTGATCGGAGGTTATCTTTCCGATGTCGTAATCTTTGACCCTTTGGCTAACGATGATCTCGACGTCTTTCTTGTAGTCGTTCTTAAGACCAAAGGCTTTTCCAACATCGCCTAAGGTGCCGAAATTGAGATAGCCGATGGTTGGCCTTTT
>CADCDV010000088.1 GCA_902800255.1 uncultured Erysipelotrichaceae bacterium
GAAGTGGTTCCTGGGATGCCAAGGCGCATAAGGTCTTTGGTGGAGTAGCAGCCGCCATTGAAGAGGGCTTTGTACTCATCGAAGGTCATCTGATCGAGGAAGGTTTCCCAAAGTGGGTCATCATAGTCCAAATTGCAGAGCTCTTTGAACATGACGGTGACTTCTTCGTCAGTCCATGGCATCTCATCGAAGTCCTCTTTGTTGCCACTGCTACGGCTGTTGCACTGATCAACGAAATCCTGATCGACGATACGGTCAGCATCGGTTGGCATCTTTGGCATAGTGCCAGCGAAGTCGGAGCGGCTGAGGCTTTCCTGGAGATGATCGTCAGCGTCCTCATAAAGAGGTTTGACTTTGGTTCCGGTGACTGGATCCTTTTCGTATTGGATGCCAGTAGCTAAAGCTTTGGTGAAGGTGTCGATGTCGTGATGGGCATCGGTTCCAACGTGGAAGACGTAATCGCCTGCTTCAAGCTCGTAGCCTTTGAAGCCGTTGGCGTTCTTGTCATTGTAGTCGAAGGAAGCGAAGTCATATGGGGTGACGGTGACTTTGACGGTCGCGTCTTTGCCCGCCTCGATAAGAGGGGTCTTTTCGTAACCGACGAGGACCTTGTAGGCCTTTTCGATACCACCGACGGTGTATGGGGCTTCGGCGTAGATCTCGACAACGTCTTTACCAGCGACGGTGCCGGTGTTCTTGACCTTGACCTCGATCTCGAAGGAGTCTTTGGTAAGGGCGGCGCCTTCAAGGGTGCTCTTGTTGAGGAGCTCGTGCTCGAAGGTGGTGTAGCTTAAGCCATAACCGAATGGGTAGACGACGTTCTGGTTGTACCAGTTCTCGTCATCCTTGCCACGGGTTTCGTAGTAACGGTATCCGAAGTAGATGTTTTCTTCGTAGTCGCAGAAGTTGAAGTCAAGGAGTCTGTTTCTGTCAGTCTTGGCTGCTTCAAGGTCTTCCATGCTCAAGGCGTATTTGTCGCTATCGAAGACGCGGTTGTCGCCGAAGTTCATCCAAGTTGGATCGTTTTCGTAATGGGTGTAAAGGGTATCGACGGTGTGTCCGCTTGGGTTGACTTCGCCACTAAGGATCTTGCCAAGAGCCATGATGCCAACTCCGCCTGGGGAGCCGATCATGATCGCAGCGTCGACCTTTTGCTCATAGGCTGGGTCATCCTCGAATTTGAGGAAGCCGCAGTCGATGTTATTAGAGGTGTTGAATAAGACGACGATGTGGGCGAATTTGCCAGAGCTCGCGATGTGTTTGAGAAGGGCTTTCTCATTGTTGTCGAGCTTGAGGTAGTGTCCGGTTGGATCTTCTGGGTTGTCGCTAGAGACGCGTGGGAGGTCCCAGCCTTCGCCAGCGATACGGGAGAAGACGACAAGGGCGGCATCACCATACTCACCATAGGTGCTCGTGATATCTTCGGTGTATTTGGAGACATCGGTCTCACCGGTGCTAAGGGATGGGGCTTTACCGTTCTTCTGGTCGTCCATGCCTGGGTTGCCAGGACGTGGCTGGCCGGATTTGTCATTGTCCTTGTAGAACTTCTCAAGGGTTTCGTTGTAAGAGAAGCCAGCAGCTTTGAGGGAATCGAAGATGGTCTTCTTTTCCTTGTCGCCGCCTGGGGCTGCAGAACCACTGCCACCATAGACGAGATTGACGGAGTTCTTGCCGAAGACGGAAACCTTGGCATTCTTCTTAAGAGGAAGGGCGCTATTCTCGTTTTTGAGAAGAACCATACCTTCTTCGCAGATTTCGGTGCTGACCTTTTCAGCGTTCTCGAGGGCGTCTTTCTTGGTTTCGATGCCTTCGTCGAGTTCAAAGGTCATGCCATCTTCCATTGGCCTGGTCTGGGCGATTTTGCCGCCAAGCTCAGTGGAGCAGATGATGTTATAGAAGCCATCGGTGTTTTTCTCATCCGTGAGGATGTTCGCAGTGATCGCGACGGCGGTTGCCACTAAGGTTGTGGCAAGCCAGGCGATATGGCTTCCTTTCTTAAAAAACTTAAGAACTGGATTCATTTGAGAATTTCCTTATTTGTTATTCGATTGCTGGAACCTGGGATGGGTTGGCTTCTTCCCAAGTGAGGGTGGTGTCGGATTTGATTTTAAGGCAATCGAGCATTGGAGCGGTAGCCTGAGCGGTACCGAAGAGAAGCTTCTGGTTGTCGGTGATGAATTCGATCTTGTTGGCACCAGCCTGAACGTTGACGTTGGTGGCTAAGGTGAAGTCTTCGAATGCTTTGTTGCCAGCACCCTGCTTTGGAACATCGGTGAAGGTAAGGGTTTCGTAGTCGAGCTGAGTGCCGTTGAGTTTGGCTTTCCACTCATCCTTATTGACGGTGATGTCAACATCTTCCTGGCCGTATTCGGCGGAAAGACGGAAGAGGATGCTCACGGTGCCAGCAGCGGCAGCGTTGAAGTTGAATTCGATTCTGGAGCCGTAGTTTCTCTCTGGCTCATATTTGACGTACATGAAGTGGACGAAGTAGCCATTGGAAGCTTTGAAATCGCCATCATAGTCGACGCCGATGCAGGCTTTGCCTCTAGCACCACCGGAATAGGTAGCACCATCGAAGGTGATAGCACTTGGGGCATATTCGGCTTCGAAGACGTAACGGTTGGTCTGGGTCTCGCCTTCGGCTTCCCAAGCGGCATAGAGGTCGAGGTCGTTTGTGACCTGGGTGTCGAAGTCATAGAGGCTGTAGCCGGATTCGTCAGTGGTCCAGCCAAGGAACTTGTAACCGGCACGGGTTGGGTCGGAAGCTGGCTGAGCGACTTTCTCCCTGTTCTTGACGGTGGCATCGGTTTTGGCATCGGTGCCGTCGTTGGTGTGGAAGGAGACCGTACGCATGACTGGTCCGCGGGAAGCTTTGCTCTTGCTGGAAGTAACTTCGCCACCATCGACACAGGCGGCTAAAGCAACTAATCCAAGAGTGATAGGTAACAAAAAATGTTTTTTCATAGTTTTTCTCCTATAAGTACGGCTTATTTTATCTTAGATAAAAGAAAACTGCTAGGGTTTTTAGGCCCTAGCAGCAAATCACTTATAAGCAGTGCTTATTATAGCGGTTTATTTTGGGAGCTTATTCAGCCTTGGCTTCTGGTTTTTTGCCCTTCTTGAGGACGACGAACCAGACGATAGCGAACGCGCCAGCGAGGACGAGGACACCACCGCCAACGGAGATGCCAATGATGGCAGCCATTGGGAGGCCTTCGACAGCGCCGTTATCGGCAGTGCCGGTTTCGGCGAGGTCGTAGTTGGCATCGTAGACTTCGATATCGAAGACTTCAGCGGCTTCGAATGAAGTGCCATCAGAAAGGGTGATGGTAGCCCAGACGAGGACTGGATAGATGCCACGCTTGGTTGGGGTACCGGTGATCTTGCCATCATCAGTGGCTTCCATGCCAGCTGGGAGCTGGTGGTTGACCTGCTCAAGGTCGATGGCGATATCAGCGATAGCAGTGACATCCTTAGCATCATCGCCTTTACCATACTTAGCACCATCGGCGAGGCTGAAGCTGATCTCAGCGGCTTCGTTGATGTTGATCTTGGTGGTCGAGGCTTTCATGACGCCATGGACTTCCTGGCCAAGGACGTTGTTCTTGACGATAGCGCAGTTCGCAGCGGCGAAGAGGATTTCTTTCGCGCAGGTACGGACAGCGTAGTACCAAGAATAGGAGTAATGTCGTTCACCTTCGTAATCGA
>CADCDV010000089.1 GCA_902800255.1 uncultured Erysipelotrichaceae bacterium
CTACTTCAAAGTGGCTGCCGAATATAGCGACAACACCAAAACCGAATCCAATATCATGTCCTTCAACGTGACCTCTCAGGCTCCACGTAACGTCAAGATCGACGGCATGACCAACTGCCGTGATATGGGCGGAAGAACCACCGTCGGCGGTGGCAAGGTCAAACAAGGCATGATCTATAGAACCTCTGGCGTCAAAGGTGGCAACCCTGCCAACGTCACCGCGGAAGGTCTTGCTGAAATGAAGAACCATTTCAAGATGAAAACCGAGATCAATGTCTCTGATGGAACCTCTTATAACGGAACTGGCAACGGTTGGGATGTCATCAACCACATGATGGACTACGATTCCGCTAACCAAACCCATCACCATTTCTCAAGAAACGCCGAATCTGTGAAGGCTTTCTTCAAGACAATCTCTGATCCAACCAAATACCCAGTCTTCTTCCATTGCCGTATCGGCACCGATAGAACTGGCTTATGCGCCAACCTCCTTGGTGGCCTTCTTGGTGTTTCCAAGAATGAGCTCTATCAAGACTATCTCTTCTCGAACTTCGGCAACATCGGTGAGCAAAGAAAGATCGGCGCTTCCGCTGGCCAAGACAACATTGAGAACTACATGAACGAGATCGACGCCATGCCAGGCGCCACCTTCGCCAACAAGTGCTACAACACCCTTCTTGCTATCGGCGTTGAAAGAAGCACCCTTGATTCCGTCATCTCCATCCTTACTGAAGGTAATACTGTCCCAGGCAACAACAACGGACAGCTTATCGGCAAAGGCACTGGCCTTACTGGCACCGGTGTCACAATGTCCACTTCGAGCTCAAATGCTCACCCAGAGCAGTACTACGTTCTCAATTCTTCCTCGAAGGTCGTCACCTATAATTTCACGACCACCGAGACGATGAATGCCGTAATCACCGCCTATCTTGGCAGTGGAACCGGTGGCAGCACAACTCTTAGCAGCGCTCTCGACGTCAAAGTCGATGGCACTTCCTTAACTCTTCCATCCAAGAGCTTCAAAGATGCCGGATTTGGCACCCTTAAAGGAAGAACCTGCTATTACGTCAACCAGATGGGCGAAGTCAGTAACCTCGCCGCTGGTGCTCATACCCTTACCATTCAGACCAAAGGCAGCAGTTCCATCAACGTCGGCGCTCTTGGTGTCTTCAACAAAGGCACTTCAACCTCTGGCGGACAAAGCGGTGGAACAACTGACCCAGTCACCCCTCCAACTCACACCCATAGCATTGTGACTGCCGACACAAAGAACGCGACTAACGACCTCTATGCTATCTCTTGCTCATGTGGCGAAATCTCCGGTGGCGAGCTTAAGTTCGACGAAAACACCACCCTCGCTACTGGCCAATGGGATAGCGGCAAACTCAAAGGCGATCTTCATTTCAACATCTCTGGACTCGAAGCCGGATCCTACGATGTTTATATGAAAGCCGGCTATTCCGCGAGCAACGGTGGCAGCAACTTCACTTCCACTTCGATTAAGAGCGGCTATTCTTCCCGTTACACCTTCAAGGTCGATGACGGAGCCAACGTTTCCATCACAAATACAACTTCCTATTCTGGACTAGGTTATGGTGAAGGGGCTTCTGGAGCTGCTTTCTCAAATGCGGCCTTATGCAACATCACCATCGATGAGAACGCCTCAACCCTCAAGCTTCTCTATACCGGTTCCGGTTATAGCGTTTATGCTAGAGGCCTTCGCTTAGTCAAAACCGCCTAAGCAAGCAATCACAAAACTAAACCAAGTCTTAATGGCTTGGTTTTCTTTTTATGCTAGGTTCAATCATTTATAATGACTAGTATGTTAGACGGAATCTTCCTCATCGATAAAGAAGCGGGCATGACCTCCCGTAAAGTGGACAATATCCTCGGCAAGAGATATGGCACACATGCGGTAGGGCATCTAGGCACCCTCGATCCTTTTGCGACTGGTCTTTTGGTTGTCGCCATTAACAAAGGGACGAAACTTCTCCCATATCTCAATGACGGTGACAAAGTCTATGAGGCCACTCTCCTTTTAGGCGAGAAAACAACGACAGGAGATTTGAAAGGGGAAGTCGTCGAAAAGAAAGAAATCCCTGACATTTCAAAAGAGAAATTAGACGAGGTTTTGCAATCATTTTTAGGAAAATCCCAGCAAATTCCGCCTAAATTCAGTGCGATTAAAGTGAACGGGGTCCCTATGTATAAAGCCGCTATCGAGGGCAAAGAAGTGGAAATCAAACCTCGTGAGATAACCGTTTATTCGCTTGAAGGAAGCCTTGAAGGGAATGAAGTCCATTTTACCGCGAAAGTGTCCAAAGGCACATATATCAGAACCCTTGGGGAAGATATCGCTGAGAAATTAGGGACAGTAGGGCATCTCATCTCCCTAAGAAGAACCTTAGTGGGGGACATCCCTGTTTCAAAAGCCAAGAAAGTCGATGACATAAAAGAGGAAGACATCCTCTCTGGAATTGAACTCATCGATCTTCCGGAAATTGAACTCTCTGACGAAGAGGAATGGAAAGCCAAGAACGGCCAAACCCTTCGTTTGGATACCAAAGAAGAGAAGGTTTTGCTTAAGAAAGGCAATTCCCTTATTGCGGTTTATAAACGCAAAAACGAAAATACCTTTGTTCCTGAAAGGGGGCTTTTCTAGTGAAAGTCATCGATTGTTCATTCAACAATATCCCTGAGACCTTCGATGGGGTCCTTCTTTTAGGTAACTTCGATGGAATCCATAAAGGCCATGTTTCTCTTGTGAAAGAGGCTCTTAATCACACAGATTCCGTCGGGGCGTTACTCTTCAAAAACAACCCAGCCGATATCTTTGAGAAAGATAAGGAACACTATGTGTTAACCCCGCTTGAAGACAAAATCAGAAGATTCGCTAACGAAGGGGTTGAAACCCTTTATGTGATCGATAACGATGAGGCTTTCTATAAGCACACGAAAGATGAGTTCATCGACTTCCTACACCGTCTTGGAGTGAGAAGGCTCTGCGTTGGCGAAGACTTCACCTTCGGACATAACAAAGAAGGCAAAGCGAGCGACCTCTCGAAAGAATTCCTGACATTCATCGTTCCTCTTTTGGAGATCGATGAGAAGAAAGTCGCTAGCCGCCTCATCCATGAATACGTCAAAGAAGGCAATATCGAGGAAGCCAATAAGCTTCTTGGATACCCTTATGAAATAAAAGGCAAAATCGGATATGGATATGGAAACGGCCACAAGATCGGATTCCCAACCGCGAACCTCGAGATGTCTCTCCCATATCTCCTCCCGAAAGCAGGTGTCTATTCTGGGCTTTTCTACCTTAGGGGAGTCCCTCATAAAGCCATCATCAACGTTGGCAAAAACCCAACTGTAGGTCTCTTAAAACACAGAATCGTCGAGAGTTACGTGAGAGACGTCAATGAAGACCTCTATGGCGAATACGTCTATATCGCTTTCATGAAATGGATGAGGGAAGAGAAGAAATTCGCTAACCTCGAAGATCTCAAAAAACAGCTCGAAGAAGATAAGAAAGAGCTTCTTAGATAAAAAGGAGAAACGCTTATGTACGCATTCATCACCCCAATGCCTTTGGAGAAGGAATCTCTCCTCTTAGACACCAAAATCATCGAAGAGAAAACATACGGCATCACCGAAATCACCTTAGCCGA
>CADCDV010000090.1 GCA_902800255.1 uncultured Erysipelotrichaceae bacterium
CCGACGAGAAGAACACCGTCTCCGACTATCTCCCAGAAGAGCAAAAGAGACAACAATCCCTCCAGTGCGCGATTGCCCCACTCGAATACAAGAACTATAAGTTCAATTTCATCGACCTCCCAGGCAACGATGACTTCGTGAGTGAGATCATCGGCGTCACCCGCATCATCAAAGGCGCTGTCCTCGTCATCGACGCGACCGTCGGTGTCCAGGTCGGAACCGTCAAACATTGGCAAAGACTTAAGAGAAGAGGCATCCCAACCCTTATCTATCTCAACAAGATGGATAAAGAAGGCGTCGACTTCGAAGAAAGACTTGCCGAGATTAGAGAAAAGCTTGGACATACCGCAATCCCATTTGGCTATCCTTTAGGAAAAGAAAGCCACTTCGATGGCTTCATCAACTGCGTCGACATGAAAGCCCGTGTCTATAATGGCAAGGAATGCGTCGATGCTGAGATCTATGAAGACAAGATGGCTAAAGCCGAAGAATTACATGGCGCCGTCGTCGAAGAAGTCGCCAAGACCAACGACGAGATGCTTGAGAAGTATTTCGCTGGCGAGGCCTTCTCTACCGAAGAGATCCATGAATCCCTCCGTCAGTGCGTCCTCAAAGGCGAACTCACTCCTGTCTTAGTCGGAAGTGCTTCCCTCAATATCGGCATCCAGACGATGCTTGATATGTTCATCGAATACCTCCCATCCCCATTCGATCTCAAACCTATCGAAGCCCAGGATGAGAAAGGTAACCCAGTTGAGAGAGCCACTGACCTCAAGGCCCCAATGTCCGCCTATATCTTCAAGACCTTAGTCGATGACTACCGTGGCGCCATTTCCCTTATCAAAGTCAATTCAGGCACCATCAAAGTCGGAGATGACGTCTATATGAATGGCGAGACCCAGAAAGTCTCCTCCCTATTTAGCGTCAAAGGCAAAGAGCTCACCCCAGTCAACGAGATCAACGCTGGCGATATCGGCGCCATCACCAAACTCGATGATGCCAAGTCGACCATGACCATCTGCGATCCTAAGAGCATCGTCATCTATAAGCCAGTCAAATATCCTTCCGCGGTTCTTTTCAAAGCCATCGAGCTGACGAACAAAGCCAACGAAGCTAAGCTTGGACCTGCTCTCCAGAAGATCCAGCTTGAAGACCCATGCGTCGAAGTCGTCCGTAACAACGAGACCAAACAGCTCCTTCTTGGCGGCGTTTCCTCTTCTCACGTCGACTTCGTCATCCAGAAACTCAAAGACATCTACAAAGTCGAGCTTAAGACAAGCCCGATGAAAGTCGTCTACCGTGAGTCCATCAAAGGTGCAGGCGAAGCTGAAGGAAGATACGTCAAGCAATCTGGCGGAAGCGGCTTCTATGGCGTCGTCACGATGCGCTTCCAACCAGCCAAAGAGAATCAGTTCGCTGAAGAGGTCTTCGGCGGCGCGGTTCCAAAGAACTACTTCCCTGCCGTTGAGAAAGGTTTCTTCGAAGCCCTTCAAAGCGGTCCGCTTGCTGGCTTCCCAGTCATCGGTGTTAAAGGTGTCCTTACCGATGGTAAATACCATCCAGTAGACTCGAACGAACAAGCCTTCCGTATGGCCGCTATCCTTGCTTTCAAGGCCGCTTACGAGAAGTGCAAGCCAATCATCCTTGAGCCAATCATGAAGATCAAAGTCAACTGCGATCCGAAGTACACTGGCAACATCATCTCTGACTTATCCACGAGACGTGCAAGAATCCAGGGTATGGAAGAGGAAGATGGCTCACAGGTCATCGAGGCCTACGTCCCAGAAGCCGAAATCGTTGACTATGCGACCCAGCTTAAGTCCTTGACCCAGGCTAATGGTTACTTCAACCGTGAGTTCTATAACTACGAAGAAGTTCCTGAATACCTTAAAGACCAGGTTATCGCGGCTAATAAGATCACCGAATAACACTCCTATGGAAAGAGGCCCTGCAAATTGGGCCTCTTTTTTATATGTTTTTTGAAAAATAACTGGCAAATCCCACTTATTTTCCTTTTCTTTGGGAAACGACAACCTGTGGGAACGGAATCTCGATACCGGCTTTGGTAAGAACGGTGATAGCGATCTCGTTCATCGCTCGTTGGGTGGAGAACCTATCTTCCTCGCTGCATTTGGCAAGGAACATAAGCTGGATGCCGCTGTCCTCAAGCTCGCTGACGCCAAGATATTTAGGATCACCAATGATGGATGGGATGTTCTTTTTGAATTCTTTGAGTAATTCTTCCTCAACGACCTTTCTCACATAGAGGAGGTCGCTAGCGTAATCGACGCTGCAATAGGATATCGCGTTGCTGAGGTCATGGGATTGGTTGATCACGGTGTTGATTTGGCTGTTACGGATGGATTTGAGGTTGCCAGAGAAATCAACGACTTTGGTCGTGGCTAAGCCAATCTCATAGACGACTCCCCTAAAACCGTCGACGACGATGATGTCACCGACATCGAATTGCTCTTCGAAGACGATAGAAAGGCCGGCGATGATGTCAGCGATGAGGGTCTGAGCACCAAGACCTATGACAAGAGCGAGGATGCCAGCAGAGGCTAAGATGGTCGTCATATCAACGCCGATGACGGCAAGGATGACGAAGACGACGACGAAGGCGGCCAAGTATCTGATAGTGCTATTGATGAATCTCACGATCGTGACCGTTTTGTTATTGGCCTTCATGAAGATGAGGGAAAGGATGGTTCTCACAAGCTTCCTGACGCCATAGACGAAGAAAGCCATGTAGAGGGACTGGATGACTTTGAACCAAGCCTCTCCGGAGCGTTCATAGCCGTTCTCCCCTATTTGATCAACGTAGTTGAGCCAGGACTCTGGCCAATTCTTATGGGCAAAGTTGACGAGGACGATCATGACGACCGCACCGACGAAGAGAACCCAAGACAAGATGACTGAGATCTTCTTTTGGAGGCTAAGATCCTTCCAAGATGGAACTAAGTTCCTTGGTGAGCTTTTCTCGGTGCGAAGGAAGATCTTCGTGAGCTCGTCACGATATTCCTTTTCCACTTTCTTCTTTCTAATTGAAGAAGCCTTTTTCTTGTTTTCTACCATTTCTTATTCCTCCATGAATCCACTATAGGTGATCATAAGCGTCTTTCCATAACTGAAATCTGCGTATACGCGTAAATCGTATCGACCAGCCACAAGAGAAAAGTCCCCTGCTATTTCCATATGATTTTCGTTATCTTCTACGAATTCGCAGGTATATTCCTTTTTGGCTAGCTTTTGGTTCTTTTGGCTTAGCTCGACAGAGATAGTCGTGTTGATTTTATATTCAACATCGAAACCGTAATGAAGGAGATTGTCTTCTACTTTGGCAACCTTTCCTTCATATAACCCTGTAAAGATGGGTTTAACGGCATCCATCTTATCCATTAGGGAGATGGCGGCAGCGCTCGTTAAGATGGCGATTCCTGTGCCTCCGATAAGAGCAAGGCCGATTCTATGGACGACTTTGGTGTAATCGCCTCTCGAATAAGCGCCGAAAAGATGAATCTTCGCCCATTCAGCCTTCTGAACGTCTTGATTCATTTCGTTAGCGCAAGAAGGATTGATCTCGCTGTTTAGGACTTCATCTACTTCAGCCATAAAAATATTCTATCGAATATAACCCTTTCTAGAAAGA
>CADCDV010000091.1 GCA_902800255.1 uncultured Erysipelotrichaceae bacterium
AATTCTTTTCTTCATATAATGAACCTCATTTTGACTTGTTTCTCGACAATAAGACGATTAATGGCCTTAAAACCGCTCAAAAGAAAAAGACAATTTGAAAAAAGAGGGCTATTAGTATGGCCCACTCTAATCTTTACTAACCGTGATCGACCAAAAGATCATCCTCTGAAATGACCATGGAATTCCACTCCTCAGAGGCCTCAATCGCATCCTTGATATCAATAACAAGTTCCAAAAACTTTTCGTATTGAGGCTTGAACCCCGACTTTTTCGCATAGGATTTATCAAGACAATTCCGCGAGGAGGAATAGGCGGCGATGGTTTTGTCACCTATCGTCACTTTATAGCGATACTTCATGTTTCTTGGTTCGGGGTTCGTAACCGAACTGTATCCAGGAACGAACTCGTCTTCGTAAGAATAGATGTCCAGGTTTTTGACTCTCTCGTAGATTGTTTCGATGTCTGGATAATGGAAAGACG
This sequence comes from uncultured Erysipelotrichaceae bacterium, assembly GCA_902800255.1. Taxonomy (GTDB): domain Bacteria; phylum Bacillota_I; class Bacilli_A; order RFN20; family CAG-826; genus UBA4951. Next base: position 481 of record CADCDV010000091.1, read on the forward strand.
TCGAATAGGTATTGAGCTTGCCTCCCCTATCGATGACTTCGGTTCCGCTGTCATATGTGTTAGCGAATGTATACCCCCAATTTAGGTTGAAGGAAAAATCACTGAGTTCCGTATTGAAAGTGCCGCCTCTTCGGATTTTAAGGCGATCTGCTTCTTTAATGATCGCTTTTATGTCCGCATCGCTAATAAGGTCATCTTGATAGAGTTTTTTAAGATCGAAAGAGCCTTGGCCTTTAATCCAAACGTTCACGTCGTAGGAGTGCGAAGGAAGAGTACAGATGTAATAGCCAAAAAAGGAAAAATCATGCTTCACCTTGACTTCGCTTTTGCCTCTTTTCACATACTTGATGATGTTGACGTGAGCGGCGCCATAAACCCCTAAATCGTATTCAAGGAAACAGGATTCAGGCTCATAGCCAAGGTCTTTCTTCCTTTCGGCGTAAGTCCTGCAGATATCCTCAACCTCCATGGCGCTATAAGGCCCAAAAGCCTCAAAGACACGGGGACCGGAACTACTGGATTCCTCGACGCTAGAAGACTCCTCGGTAACGATGTTTGGATCGACGCACGAAAAGAGCATAGAGCCGAATAAGACAAGTGGTAACAATGTTCTCTTTTTCATAGCGTTCTTTTTAGAAAATCAAAAATCTTCATCAAAACTGGTCTATCTTTAAAACCTGTTTCACTATTATTAGAAATCCATATACCCCGATTACTCAAGAACATTTTTTGCCACCTTTTTCGAGGTTTTGGGTCGGCGCCAAAGTCAGTCCTTGTTTACAAGGAGGAAAACCACTTCTATAATTCAAGCATAAACAATTAATGGGTTTGGCACTCAAACCCGAATAAAAGGAGGCAATCCGTAGGCGATTGCATAATTGATTATGAAAAAGAAAATTCTTCTTGTGAGTCTCCTTACCGCTGGCATGCTTTTCTCATGCGGTGGCGATCAGACCCCAGCCACTAGTGGCACCACCCCAGCCGCTAGCACCAACAGCACCAAGAGCACACCAAAGAGCTCCACTCCAGCTGCTCCAAAGTACAAAGTCACCTTTGACTACAACTACACCGGTGCTCCAACTGCCACCAGCAAAACCACTGGCAACGATGGCAAAGTCACTTTACCAGCCGATCCAGTGAAGGAAGACAGCGTCTTCATTGAATGGAACACCAAGGCCGATGGCACTGGTACCAAAGTCACCAAAGATGACGTCTACACCGCCGACACCACCGTCTATGCCAAGTGGCACCACCACCAGTATGGCGCTGAAGTCGTCCGTGCTGGCAGCCTCACCGCTGAACCATACGAAACCCCAAGCAAGAGCGCCTCTGCTACCTGCCACGAGCTCGATAGCTGCGGAATGACCAAGATCTCCTGGAGCGCCCTCGACATCATCGAATCCGAGTCCGCCAAGTTCGACAAGACCACCGAAACCATCCGCTTCAATGGACCAGTCCACAAAGACCAGAGCGAAACCGACGAAGGTTCACACCTTGTCTACGAGATCTACTCTCCAAAAGCCTTCACCAAAGCTTCCCTTTACATCACCGCTACCTGGCACACCCAGGCTGCCACTTACTGGGCCAAGGAAGAAGGCGACACTGCTAAAGGTTACGAGAAGAACGAAGCTGGCGAGTGGTATCGTCCAGACTACCGTTGGGGCCTCAAAGTCAACGGCACTGTTGCCGTCCTTAACGAAGCTGAGCACAAGAGCCCAGAGTCCGGTGAGACTTCCGAACAGAGAATGCCAACCGAATTCGCTCTTCAGCAAGGCATCAACAAGCTTGATCTTTACACCTATGGTGGATATCGTGCCAAGATGACCACCATGAAGATCATCGTCAAAGAATAAGACGAATCTTGAACTAAGAACCCTGAACTCGTTTCAGGGTTTTTTATTTTAAAAAAGAGTGGTCACCCCACTCCTTTTTGTTATATGTTCTTGATGACTTTCGCAGGGTTTCCGCCTACGACAACATTATCAGGAACGTCTTTGGTTACCACTGCACCTGCTGCGACAACGCTATTCTCGCCAATTGTCACGCCTGGGCAGATGATCGCGCCTATGCATATCCAAGCGTTCTTTTTGATCGTGACTTTTTTGAAATAGAACTTGTGGTGTCTTTCTTTAAGGTCATGATTGACGGTAGCGATTCTGACGTCTGGGCCAATGAGAACCCCATCTTCGATTTCGATGATGCCGGCAGATAGAAGGGTAGCGCCTTTATTGATCGTGATGTTCTTTCCTAATTTGACGCGGCAGCCATTATCGCAATAGAAAGGCGAGACGATTGACACTGAGTCATCTATCTTTGTTCGGAAAAGCTCGTCCAAGAGCCCTTTGTAATCAGAATCGGTTGGCTTTTTGCTGGAGATTTTTTGACTTAGGTCATGAGAACGGATTATTTCTTTAAGGCCATCCTCAAAATATGGCTCATCATTACGGGCTTCACCATATTTGTCAACGACTTCAAAAAAGCGATTCATCAATATGATTTTACTTCGTTTTATTTAGAAAGGACTATTGCTTTTCTTTCCAGTGTTTGAGGTTTGGGAGCATTCCCTTCATATATGATCTGGCCTGCTCTTCTTCGAAACCTTGAGCAACCATGTGCGGAAGACATGTGTCGATGAGATCATCCATGTTGTCATAGGTGAACTTCTCATCGTGATAGCACCACTGACAATAATTTTCATTGAAGGAACCGTCTTTCTCTTTGCTCATCATCGAATCCTGAAGTGGCATCCCACAACACTGACACACTAGTTGTCTAGGAGAACCGAGTAACGTGTTGATTGAGACGTCGAAGAGTTTGGACAAGAGTTTGAGCGTCTCGATATTTGGCGTGGTTTCGCCAGTTTCCCATCTAGATACGGCTTGTCTAGTGACCATCACTTTCGTAGCAAGCTCTTCTTGGGACAGATTGTTCTTTGTTCTTAGTTCTACGAGTATATCTTTCGTTTCCATTTCGTTTACCTCTCCTACATTTTAGGGTAGCCAATTTTCTTATCAAGCAACCGGTTGTTGCTAAAAGAAAAAAGGACCGATTCATCATCGATCCTAATTAATTAATTTGGTGACCCAGCCGGGGCCGGGAATCGAACCCGGGATTCAACCTTGAGAGGGTTGCGTCTTAGCCGCTTGACCACAGGGCCGTGCCACATATTAAAGCATTGACGGATTAACTTTTCAATAGTGGCGAAGCGATTTTGTGAAAGTCTATCTTTAGATAGCGTTCTTTAAACGCTTCATGACTCTTTCTTTTCCAAGAATCTCAATGACTTCGTGGAGGTTTGGAGAGTCTTTCTGACCAGTGATGGCGATACGGATGATCTCCGCGGCATCGGAGATGTTTCCTTTATAGGCATCAGGGTTAGCTTTGTAGTCTTTGTTGGCAATTGCGAATCCGTTAGCGGCAGCGACTTCTTTGACGCTGTTCCACCACACGGACTCTTCGGCGCCATAGAGCATCTTATCGGCGACTTCGGACATGAATGCCTTTAAGAACTCTTTGTCGTACTTCTCATTGAATGGGAGTTCTCCATGCTTCTCAAACTCGTCATCGTAGAAGAACCAAGTGGCTGGCTCGATGTCGCCATATTTGGCATAGTCTTTTCTTGGGTTTGGACGGTCTTTCTCGATATTAAGGATCTTGGAGAAGTATTCCTCATCATCGTTCATCTTCTTTAGAAGGGTTGGGGAATTCTTCTCCGCCCATTCCTTGACCGCTTTGAGGAGCTCCTCTTTTGGGGTGGCGGCAAGGACTTCTTTGCAGAAGTAATTGAGTTTGCCTTCATCAAAGAGAGCGCCATCTAAGGACATCTTCTTGAAAGCGAAGGTGAATTTGCTCACATCAAGGGACTTGTTAGCGATGGTCCACTCCTCGAAGTTGGAGTTGGCAATCGACATAAGGTAAACGAGAAGTCCCTTTGGAGGATAGCCGGCCTTAAGGAAGTAAGAGACGGCGGCCTCTGGGTCTTTTCTCTTGGAGAGCTTTCTCTTGTTGCCATGGTCAAGCTTCATGATGACTGGCAAGTGAGCGTATTTTGGGCCTTTCCAGCCTAAATCGCGGAAAAGCTGGATGTGAATTGGGGTGGATGGAATCCATTCCTCACCACGGGTGACGACGGTCGTTCTCATGAAATGGTCATCGACGACGTGAGCGAAGTGATAGGTTGGAAGGCCATCGGACTTCATGATGACGATATCGACATCGTTGTCGGCGAGCTCTAACTCACCTCTGATGGCGTCCTTGAACTTGATCTTCTTATCGTGGTCCCCCATCGACTTATAACGGATGACCCATGGGGTTCCTGCTTTGATCTTCTCGATTTGCTCGTCGACAGTGAGTTTGCGGTCTCTGGCGTATGGGCCATAGTAGCCTGGGAGGATCTTGTTGGCTTCTTGGAAGTCACGGATCTTCTGAAGGTCCTCTGCGCTGCAGAAATCAGGGTAGGCCTTTCCTTCGGCGATGAGATGTTTGATGACAACCTTATAGATGTCGGCACGAACGCTTTGCTGATATGGGCCATAAGCGCCTTTATCGGCGCCTGGGAAATATCCTTCGTCGGCGATGATGCCGAATTCGGCAAGCTGGTCGATGAGTTCGTCAGCGCTGCCGGCGATGGTTCTCTTGGTGTCGGTGTCCTCTAAACGGAACATATAGACGCCTTGGCTTTGCTTGGCGTATGTGTACGCGATGAAGGCGGTAAATAAAGAACCGGTGTGTAAGAAACCAGTTGGCGATGGGGCGAAACGAGTCACCTGAGCGCCTTCTGGGAGGTTGCGTAATGGGTATTCTTTCTCAAGGTCATCGATGGTCTTCGTGACGTCTGGGAATAATAAGTTTGCAAGGTCTAAATAGGTTGCCATATAAGTCACTCCTTAAAGAGGCGAGAAGATTATAGAACGCGTGCGTGTGAAATTCCACAAAACTATAGCGAAAAGCGCTTGCACTTAGATAGTGAGTTTCTTATAATACTACTCGCGCCACAAAAGGCGATGCAGGTGTAGTTCAATGGTAGAACATTACCTTGCCAAGGTAAATACACGGGTTCGATTCCCGCCACTTGCTCCATCTGAAAAACAATCCCGATTTGCTCGGGATTTTTTATTTTCTAAAGAAAAAGAAGGCCGTTTTGCGGGCCTTCTTCGGAAGGATTTCTTAATAATAGTAATAGGGGTCTGGGCTTGGGTTGACGGCGCGGGTTATGCCAAACATCGCTACACCTACAATGATGCCAGCGCTGATTGCGATCGCAAACCTGATCCAATCGTCTTTCCTGAATTTCGCTTTTCTCCTGACGATGAAGATGGAGACGAAATAGAAGACGGAGATCAAGAAGTAAGCGAATACGAAAAGGATGAACTCGTAAGCGTACACGGAATAACCGTTGCAAAGATCAGCCATAACGAGTTGGGTCATCAAAGCGAAGGCAAGCATATACATCAAAGTCAAGGAGTTGACCACGCCAAATCTTTGAGGGATGACGGTTCCAAGGTTCTCGCTCTTGATTTTCTGGAATTCGAAGAAGGCAAGAACGACCATGCCACCCCAGAAAAGGAACTGGCAAAGGAAGGCAATCATGGCGCTCCCAAACATTTTTAACGATTCTGGGTTAGAAGCATCGGAAATGGCATACATGAGGGCTTTTTCAAAAACCTCACTCTGGGAGAGCCAATTAGGTGATTCGCTAGAAAACATGCTAAACAAACTGCTGAAAGAAGTGAATGAGCCGCCGACTAGGGAATTTAAGAACCCTGGGAGGGCGTTCACGATGAGAATCATGACAACAGCCTGGAAGCCGCTATTGGCAACGCTCACCGCGAAAGTGCTCGATAAGAAGGTGATGATGCAAGCCAAATAGAGAAGAGGGAGGCCAAGGAGGTCGGCTTCGAAGGTTCCTAAGGCGCTGTAACCGTTTCCTAAGGCGTTGCAAAGGCCACAACCAATAGCGTAGCCAAACACAAGAAGAGTGGTGATAATACCTAGCCCGAAGAGTCCCTCGGTGATGAAAGCTTGTCTTCTATTCATCGGCATCGAAAGGATGACATCGCTTCTGTTTTTGCTGTAATAGCGGGAATGCATCAATAATGGCAACAGGCCAGATAAGAAGATGCAGAATGGACCCATAGCCAGCATGTAACTTGAGAAACCGATTGCGCGAATCCTAAATAGTAAGATGCAGAAAAGGTCAATGACGAATGGGATGGCGATTAGGGAGATGGCGAAGAGGGTGATATAGACCGTGGCGATAGGCCAGAAGCTCTTCATCAAATATCTGAAGTATTTCTTGCTCATAACATTTCCCTCTCTTTGTTGTAGATGAAGGCCTCTTCGACAGTAAGTGGAACGATGTCGAGCATAAGAGGCTTATATTGGGAGAAGAAGGCACGGATCCTCACTTCGGTCTCATCTGTGACGATGACGAGGAAGTGGCCATCGCGTTTAACCATAAGAGGCTTAAGGGCGGATAAGTCAGCTGGACCTTCGTCATTGAAGGCAAGGTGGACCTTGTGGAGGTTCTTGGCCTCGACGAAGTCATCGCTGATTTGACCATTGTCGACAAGGGAGTAGGAGTCACAGATATCACCAAG
>CADCDV010000092.1 GCA_902800255.1 uncultured Erysipelotrichaceae bacterium
AAAAAGGCATCTCCGTTGGCATTTCTAGCGGTGCTGCCCTCTTAGGAGCCTTGGAGATAGATAAGAAAACGAAAGGGAAGAAGATACTCGTCATCTTCCCGGATAACGGAGACAGATATCATGGAATCATCTAGAGTGTTCAAAAACGAGAGAAGACCTCATTATGAGGAACTCGCCAAATTCATCGACCTCATGAAGAGGTATCTTTTCCCTGGGGCTTTCGACACGATTCACGAAGGGGTGGAAGAGCATAAGAAGAGCCTTCTTTCCCGCATCAAGAACACCTTCCTCGAATACATCTCTAACGACGAAAAGAAGTGCGAGGCTTTCTTAAAGAAAATCCCAACGATCGAAGAGGAATTATACGCTGACCTCGACTTTTTCTACGAAAGCGACCCAGCATGCGAATCGCGCCTTGAAGTCGTTTACGCTTACCCAGGCTACCAAGCCATCGTCTATTACAGGATATCGCACGCCCTCTACGAGCTTGATATTCCGTATATCCCTCGCATCATCTCCGAGACCGTCCATTCAAAGACGGGCATCGACATCCATCCAGGCGCGAAGATCCTTTCTCCATTCTTCATCGACCATGGAACCGGCATCGTTGTCGGAGAGACCGCTGAGATCGGTAGACGCGTGAAGATTTATCATGGCGTGACCTTAGGTGCCTTATCTCTCAAAGAGGGTAGGGCTCTTAGTGGCAAGAAACGCCATCCAACCATCAAGGACAACGTCACCATCTATAGCGGTGCCTCAATCTTAGGAGGAGACACCGTCATCGGCGACAATGTCACCATCGGTTCAAACGTCTTCATCGTCAACTCCGTCGTTGAGGATACGACTCTCATATACACAAACGATTCTGTTAAGACAATCAAGTAGGGGAATAGCCATGAAAAAAGTAACAGTCATCACTTCATCATTAAGAGCCAAAAGCACCTCCAAAACCCTCATGAACGAGATGGTTAAGGGCTTAAAAGAGCATCACGAAGTCAAAATCATCGACATTTCCCGCATGAATCTCAAATACTGCATCGGCTGTATGACTTGCCAAGATACAGGCAAATGCGTGCTTAATGACGATGTCAAAAACGTGATTGAGGACGTCAACTCCGCCGACACCCTCATCTTCGTCACACCTATCTATTACTATTCGGTCTCCGGCCAGCTTAAGACCTTCTTAGACAGAATGAATCCTCTTTACCCAAGGGAAGACAGGAAGTTCAAGGAAGTGTACGCGTTGTTTACATGCGCTGACGATGATCCAAAGGCTACCGAAAAGCCAACGAAAGCAATCGAAGGCTGGGTTGAATGTTTCGACGGGGTCGAATATAAAGGCTATTATGATGGCCTTGCCCTCAATGACGTAGGCGATATCACCGAAAAGGATCTTAAAGGTGCCTACGAATTCGGCAAAAGCATCAAATAATTTCCTATCCCACATAAATCGGTTATGTGGTAGAGTAATCATATGATTTACTCTAAGGTCAAAACCTCGAAGAACAAATCAGAACACCAATAACCTTAGAGCCCCTTTTACCCGGGGCTTTTTCAATTAGAAAGGAGAGATATGGAATACATCATCAAAGGCGATATTGCCTATAACATTAGCCTTAATGAACTTGTCACCATCCATAACGGTTACCTTCATGTCAAAGATGGAAAAATCGTCAAGGCCATGAAGTCCCTCCCGAAAGAACTCAAAAAGAAGAAACTCATCGACTATAGTGGCAAGCTCATCCTCCCAGGCATGGCCGATCTCCATCTCCATGCCTCTCAGTTTGCCTACAAAGGCACCCTCATGGACGTCACTCTTCTTGAGTGGCTTGATAAGTACACTTTCCCTCGCGAAGCGGCCTTCAAAGATGAGAAACACGCCAAAAAGGCCTACAAAACCTTCGTGGATTGCCTAAAGAAGAGCTTCACCACCAAAGCAGTCATCTTCGCGACCATCCATCTCGAAGGCACATATATCCTTTGTGAACTCTTAGAGAAAGCGGGCATCGACGCCTATGTCGGCATCGTCGACATGGATAGGAATTGCCCTGACTACATTTCTCAAACCGTCGAAGGGGCAAAGAAAGACAACATTGAGCTCATCAAACGCCTCAAAGACTTCAAGCACGTGAGACCTTGCATAACCCCAAGATTCACCGTCAGCTGCACCGACGAGATGATGAAGATGCTAGGGGAAGTCCGTAAGGAATACGGTGTTGCCTCCCAATCGCATCTTGATGAGAACAAAGATGAGATTGCCTTCGTCAAAGAGCTTTGCCCTGATGCGAAATCATACACGGACACCTACGACAGAGTGGGCCTTCTTGACCATTCCGTCATGGCGCATTGCATCTACGTGACCGACGAAGAACTAAAAACCCTCAAAGAGAAAGACGTCTATCTGGTCCATTGCCCAGAAAGCAACACCAACGTATCGACAGGCGGCATCATGCCGGTAAGGAAATACCTCGATGAAGGTATGCATGTTGGCATCGGTTCGGATGTGGCAGGGGGAAGCACCCTCAATCTCTTCGCTAACCTGAAGCTCGCGATTCAGCTCTCAAAAATCATCAATCACGGAGGAAAGAACAACTACAAGCCTCTCACTGCCAAAGAAGCCCTCTATATTGGAACCTTAGGGGGAGCCTCATACTTTGGCAAAGCCGGTTCCTTCATGGAAGGCTATGACGCTGACATCCTTGTCATCGACGATATGGGAGGCGATCCATCCAGCATGAAGTTTGAAATCGAAGACAGAATCGAGAGATTGATGTACAATGCTTCGGAAAGATTCCTTGTGGCCAAATACGTCGATGGCCATAAGATTTATGAAAGGAAATAACGACAATGAAAAACGGAAAACTTGTCATCTACAGCATGATCGTCGTCCTTTGCACGACAATTAGACTTTGGCTTTTGCCAAGCGCGATTACCCTTATCCCAATGGTTGGCGGCACTCTAAACTATGTCGCTGAGCCTCTTATCTTCGTCGGTGCCTATTACCTTGCCGGCATTTGGTCGAAGAAGAAAGAAGACCTCATCGGAAAAGGTTTCTGGTATCTTCTTGCCTACGCCCTCATCGCTGCGGTTTTGGTTGGTCTCTATTTCCTCATCACCGCTGTCATGGGTCTTTTCAAATAATCACAAACCTTTAAAAACAAAGAATTAACTAGTATTCTTTACTAGAACCTTTTAGGAGCGAAAAAATGAAAATTGCAATCACCACCGAGACGACTTGCGACCTCTCGCAAGACCTTCTCAAGAAATATAACATCATCACCATCCCATTCACCGTCACCTTAGGTGAAAGAAGCGAACCAGATGGCATTATCACCGGCAAAGACCTCATCGATTACACGATGAAGACCGGAAGGCTTGGAAGAACTAGCGCCGTCAACGAGATGGAATACACCGAGTTCTTCAAAAGCGTTCTCAAAGACTATGACGAAGAGATCCATATCTGCCTTAGTTCTGGTATCTCCTGTGCCTATAACAACGCGGTGAATGCTGCTGAAGCTTTCGACGGCAAAGTCCATGTCATCGATAGCCGTTCACTTTCAACAGGTGTCGCCCTTGAATGCATCTACGCCTCAAAGCTCATTGAAGCAGGCAAGTCACTTCCTATACAAAGGAGGAAGATGCTCCGCCATGGCAAGATTTGGCGCTAACCTCCTTCACCTTCGCCCACAGATCTTAATGAAGACCGATACTGGCAAGATGGAAAGCGGCAAGAAATTCCGCGGCCCAGTCAAGAAGTGGTGCCCAGATTACGTCGAAGAGACCCTCAAGACCTTCAATAACCCAGATAAGGAAATCGTCTTCATCACCCATACCATCTATGGCGAAGAGGACCACAAGATCGTCGCTTGGGTCAAAGAGAGACTTCAGAAAGAAGGCTTCAAGAACGTTTATGAGACCTATGCAGGCGCGACCATCTCCTGCCATTGCGGTCCTAACACCCTTGGTATCCTCTATCTTAACGATGGTGATCACCCAATCGCTTAATTGAGACAAAAACGAATGAGCCAGCCTAACGCTGGCTTTTCTTTTCGGCAGGGGGGTATTGATTTAGGAACGCAAAAAAATGTATGTTTATTTGGAAACGGGGCAATAACCATGAAAAAGAAACACATTATACTGCCGTTACTTGGAATCGCCGTTCTTTCTTCGTGCACCAAAGGCTATGGCCAAGAGATCACTAGCGATAAAGCAAGAGTGGCCGAACTTGGAAAAGGCATTTCCGAGAAGATGGATGAGAAAACAGGATTTGAGGCTCATATTGTAGGCTATATGGGGTCGAGCTATAAAGACAAAGAAGCCGCTAGGAGAGACACCAAATATTCTTGGGACGTTTATTATCGTGGTGACGACCAAGGGAACATTTCTTTAACTGGAGGCATGAGCGTCAAATCCGGGGAAGAAAAAAATGACCTCTCTTTTGAGTTGTTTCAGGTTAACGATCCAGAATACGGGGAAGTAAACTACACTGCATTATATTACCCTGGTGATCCTGGCCATAAACAAATAGATGTCCATTACGAAAACGAGAGTGACGAAGGGGCATACATGGATGAACTGTCTGGGTTCCTTGCTTTTCCTATTGCTTTCTATGAGGAAGCTTGCTTCCCTTT
>CADCDV010000093.1 GCA_902800255.1 uncultured Erysipelotrichaceae bacterium
GATTCAGATTGGCGGAAACGACCAGTGGGGGAACCTCACCTCTGGTTTAGAGCTCATCAGAAAGCTCGATGGCGATGAAGCTGAAGCGGAAGTCATGACCGCTCACTTAATCACCCGTGCCGATGGCAAGAAGTTTGGTAAGTCCGAGCAAGGCGCTCTCTTCCTTGACCGTAACCTCACTTCCCCATATCAGCTCTATCAGTACTTCATCAACACCACCGATGAAGATGCCGTCAAATACCTTAAGGTATTCACCTTCTTAAGCCACGACGAAATCGAAGACGTCATCCGTGAGCACCTTGCCAACCTTGGCATGAGAGTCGCTCAGAAGAAGCTCGCCTACGAAGTCGTCAAAGATATCCATGGCAAAGATGCCGCTGACGAAGCGGTCAACATGTCGAGCGTCCTCTTCACCGGTGCGGTTCAGAATCTCACCGCCAGCCAGATCGAAGAGATCCTTGGCTCCCTCAAGATGAAGCTCCCAGCGGAAATCAACCTGGTTGATCTTCTCGTTCTCCTTGGCGCTGCCAAGTCCAAGACCGAAGCTCGTACCTTCATCAGTCAGAACAGCGTCTCCATCAATGGCGAAAAGGTCACTGACGCGATGAAGAACTACACAATTGCCGATGCCATGGCAGGAAAATACTTAATTGTAAGGCGTGGAAAGAAGAACTACTATTTAGGCGAGTTCTAATATTTTTAGAAAAAATAGGAGGCCAATTATGAAAAAAGGTTTCACATCCAAATACCTCGTCTCAGCAAGCATGCTCCTTGTTTTGGCTTCGTGCGATGGCGGCAATCAGCCAGTTAATACCAGCGCTGAAACTACAAGTGAGCCAGATACCTCTTTAGCAAGCTCTGAATCCTCCCTTGAAGGATCTACCGCAATTAACCCTTCATCTCCTTCTTCCATAGAAAGCAGTGGCAGAGGAACCTATAACACCAGCGTCCTTCAGAACGCTATCCAAACTTCGATGAATAAAGACGGGATGAGAATGGTCACAAACCAACCAAAGCTCCAGTTAGGCCTTTCGTCCTACACCGTCCTTGGAACCGAGCCAAATTTCAATCTTGTCAAAGGCTCGACCAACAATGTCGTTCTCCAAGCCGACAGCCAGACCCTTGAGATGACAAATGGGTTGCTAAGTGGTCTTAATATGCGCTTTAACTGCAACAACCTTTCTCTTGTGGCAGGTGCCCTTTCTTTAGCAGGTTCCGCGTTTCCGGCGACTAACCTCATCAACCAGGATGCGAATCTCTACTTCACAGACAACACCCTTTACTGGGATTACCTTGATGAGAACGGTCAGGAGTGCACTAATTTATCGAGCTTAGCCGATTTGGCTTTTAGCGCGGCGATGTCCGCCACCGGCGAAACAAGCGATATTGAATTTGAGCACAAAGGAAAATATGTGCTTGATGACGAAACGGCATCTTACCTCAAATATATTCCATTGCTTTTGCCGACCATAATTCCGAATGCCGTAGATTCAATGGTCCAATCCCTTTGGGAAGGTGGCGCTGAAATCACCACAACTCAATCAAGACAACTTAATGAGACTGTCTATGACATGTCCATCAAGACAAATGACCCAAGCATTCTCGTAGGAGGCGCTTCCGATCTTGGCTCTTCTAGCATCGGTTCCCTCGTTGGTGGAATGACCGATAGCCTTCCAGTCGATGTTGGATCGGCTACCGATAACCTTGATGCGGATTATTTCTCCAGCTTTGAGTTCGAACTTCATTTCGGTTATACCGTCAATTCCCTCAAGTCGATGAGCATGTCCCTTAATGCAACTACCGATAGCGCCAAAGTCGAAGCCGGTATCCTTGAGGAAGAAGATCTTAAAGCAGGCGATACCAAGATGGGACTTGAGACCATCCAGATGAGCCAAAGCACCGTCTTCAACTTCGACAACAATATCACCATCGCTTTCCCATCCTTTGACACTTATGTCCTTCAGGAGCTTCCTGTGACAGAAGAAGAGGAACCGGTGGTAGTTCCTACTTCCGAACCTCTTTCTTCCGAACCTGTTTCTGAGTCTTCGGATAGTCAAGGCGAGTAATCAAACCCAACAAATAAAGCCCCTGCAAAACGCGGGGCTTTTTATTAATATCTTCCGCAAATCCGCAATATTTAGTAGGGGAAGTGCAAGAAAAAAGCGACCCATCGAAGGATCGCTTTTGCTACTTTTTCTAACAGATTATAGAAGTCTGTTGTAGTACTCGATGATCATCGCTTCGTTGATGTCTTTTGGAAGCTCATTGCGTTCTGGAAGACGTGCGAAGGTGCCAGCGAATTTCTCAGCGTCGACAGTGACGTAGGCTGGGAGGGTTGGTTTGCCCTCGAAGGACTCTTTGACGACCTTGAGTGGTGAATCCTCTTTAAGGGTGATGACATCACCGACGTTGCAGAGGTAGGAAGCAATGTCGACTTTCTTGCCGTTGACCTTGATGTGGCCGTGGTTGACAAGCTGACGGGCACCAGCGCGGGTGCGGGAGAAGCCCATACGGTAGACTAAGTTGTCGAGTCTGCTCTCAAGGATACGGAAGAAGGCTAAACCGGTAACGGTCTTTTCTTTCTTAGCGATGAGGAAGAGGCGGCGGAACTGTCTCTCGTTGATGTTGTAGAGCTCTCTGAGTTTCTGCTTCTCAGCTAACTGAGCGCCGTACTCGGATGGCTTTCTCTTTCTGTCTTGGCCGTGCTGACCTGGGCCATAGGCTCTCTTTTTGAGTTCGTCACCGGTCTCTAAAAGAGAAAAATTGAGATGACGGGACTGTTTCCATTTGGAACCGACGTATTTGGACATATTTCATGTCTCCTTTCTTTGCGGGAACAAGATTGGAGGGTTATTTCCGCTTCCCGGGTGTCATTCACTTTCAGTGACGGTAGCACGTCCTTACTTTACAATTAACGAATGACGTCAGGCGGAAGCATAACAACCTGCTAGCTCACGCGAGGATTACTATAGTAATAGAAAAGGCTCTTGTCAACAATTTGGCCCAAAAATTCCCTAAATACGTGTATCGTATATGCGCGACAAGCGTGCTACACTTATGTGCGTAAGGTATATTCCCATGACTACTTTTGATGCACTTCCAACCGATGCGATCATCACTATCATCATCGTCAGCGTCCTCGTTTTGGCGGGCGTTGTCGTTTTGCTTTATTTCTCCGTCTTCTCTAAGCTCAGCCTCAAGCGTCAGGCGAGAGACCTCTGCAGCCGCTTCGAGAGAGAACACGCCCTTCTCTTTGGCGACGTCATCGCTTATGTGAGAAGGCTTGAGACCATCTCAACCATGAACCTCGTCTATGTCGAGGAATACGCGACCTGGTCGAGCGCTTTCAAAAACGTCCGTGACTCAATGGACGCCCTTGCCCAAGCCACATCCAACTCCGTCAAAGACCTTTTGACCGATAGACGTTTCAAAGAGCTTAAGAACTATCTCCCATCCGCCAAAAAGACGATAGGGGAGTACGAGGAGAAAGTCGAATCCCTCTACAAAGGCTTAAAGGATAAATTTGCCGTTGAGGAGAATGTCTCTTCACTCTCGCTACGCTGCAAAGAATCCTTCCGTCAGGTTAAGCAGGA
>CADCDV010000094.1 GCA_902800255.1 uncultured Erysipelotrichaceae bacterium
TTAAGGGTTCTCGCATCGGTTCCGCTGACTTCGACTTGGTTCTCTTTTCTTACTGGACCAAGGATTGAGACGTTCTTGAGCATGGCTTCTTTGCCAGTCTTTGGATTGACTGGTCCGACGATGTCAAGACGGGTGTTGCTGGCGAACTGTCCTGGCTGGGAAAGTGGGTTTCTGACTTCGAGTTCAGCGTGCTTTCCAGCAGCGATTTCCTCATCGCTGAGCATAAGATAATCAAGGGTTTCCTGGGTAACGTGGATATGCCTTGCGCTGGTTTCGACAATGAATTTTAATTCTTCCATTTTTTGTTTCTCCTCTTTTGGGCAACTAATTATAACTCTTGCGTAGCAAAGAAAAACAAAAAGCACTTCCTTTTTTCCATATAAAGGACATACAATAGGCACGACAAAAAGGAGGTATAAACATGATCGAAGAGAAAAACGAAAATCAAGAGACCGAAGAGATCGAGAAGGTCGAACCGGAAAGCGAAGAAATAGAAACTCCGATCGACGAGGTTACCTCCGAGGAAATCACCCAGTCAAGATTCGGTCCAGAAGACCTTGAGGCTGCGATCAAAGCCCGCAACAGAAAAGCCCTCATTGAGATTTTCGAGACCATTCCTGACGCCGATATCGCTGAAGCTGCCGAAGAGATCGACATCAAAGAGCTTATTACCTTATTTAGGAACGCCAAGCCATCGCTTACGGCTCCTCTTTTCGCTGAATTAAGCCAAGACAAGAAAGAAGAGCTCGTCACTGCCATGAGCGACCGCGAACTTATCGCGATGATCAACGAGCAATACGCCGATGACGTCGCCGATACCGTCGATGACATGCCTTCCAACCTTGCTAGACGTGTTCTCAAAGCCGCTAGCCCAGACATGAGGAAGGACATCAACCACCTTCTGAAGTATGAAGATGACACCGCCGGTGCCATCATGACCACCGAGTATCTCGAATGCAAAGATACCGCGACCGTCAAAGAGACCATCAACCTCGTCCGTACCAAAGGTAAGGATGCGGAAACCGTCTATACCATCTTCGTCAAAAACAAAGCACGTAAGTTCGTCGGAACCGTCGACTTAGATGACCTTATTTGGTCGGAAGAAGACCAAACCTTAGCGGAAATTATGAACAAAGACGCGCCATACTGCCACGTCAACACCGATAAGGAAGAAGTCGCTAACATGTTCCGTAAGTACGACCTTAACGCCATGGCCGTTCTCAACAAAGACGATTGCATCATCGGTATCGTCACCGTTGACGACGCTGTCGACGTCATGGACCAAGAGGCCACTGAAGACTTGGAAAAGATGAACGCCATCACGGCCTTAGAGGATTCTTATCTTGAGACCCACCCAGTCTCCATGATGAAGAAATGTGTCCCATGGATCATCGTTCTTTTGATCCTTGGCACCCTTTCCTCAATGATTCTTTCCATCTTCCAGGATCGACTTGCCGTCCTTCCTGTCTTAGCCGCCTTCATCCCAGTCCTCATGGATACTGGCGGAAACGCTGGCGGCCAGACCATCGCTCTTATGATCCGTGGTCTCGCCCTTAAAGAGTTCGAACCAAAAGAATTCTGGAAGATTCTTGGCCGAGAAGTCAGAAGCGCATTGCTCATCTCGCTTGCTATCGCCGCCTTTGCCTTCTTATGGTTTACGATGGAGCAATACACCGGCATCGTCCATAACACTTTGGCCGATCAGGCTTGGTGCGTCGACAACGGAATCGCTTGGACGGAAGCCCAATGGGGAACCGTTTGGAATGGCCAGGTTTGGAGCGCAGGCTACTTCGTTCAGGTCATCAAGATCTCTGGCATTGTCGCTGGAACACTCTTCGTTACCACCATCGCGAGCAAAATCGTCGCTGTTTTGCTTCCTCTTGGAGCCGCTGCTCTCAAGAAAGACCCAGCGATCGTTTCCCAGCCATTGCTCACAACCATCATCGATAGAACCTCGCTTCTCATCTACTTTGGGGTCGCTGAATTACTCGTCCTCCAGTTCCTTGGCGGCGCTTAATTAAAGCAATTTCATAAACTCATTGATATTAAAAACCGAGGTGAGTATAATTCACCTTGCCGCGGGAATGGCGGAATGGTAGACGCGTACGTTTGAGGGGCGTATGGGGCAACCCGTGTCAGTTCAAGTCTGATTTCCCGCACCAACTTAAAAAATGGTTCGACAGATCATTGTCGAACTTTTTTCTTTTTAAGGATTTATAATAGTTTTGACAGGGATTTTTGAAGATAGACTATGAAACACATCGTTATCCTTTCGACATTATTCGTCATCGGTTCACTCTTTGGTTGGGTGCTTGAACTCTTCTTCCGCAGGTTTGTCTCCCAAAAGAAATGGATGAACCCAGGCTTCCTAACCGGACCTTATTTACCTATTTATGGATTCGGAGTTGCTTTCCTATATGGCATTAGCAACATTCCTCTAGGTATACCCAATGTGATCGTTGATGTCATTGTCCGCATCCTCTTGATCGGTGTCGCGATGACCCTAGTCGAATTCATAGCTGGCTTGATATTCATCAAAGGTTTTGGTGTCAAGTTATGGGATTATTCAAACCGCAAAGGAAACATCATGGGAATCATCTGCCCGATCTTCTCTCTTGCCTGGCTTGCCGTTGGTTCGCTTTATTATTTCCTTTTGAACCCAATCCTCGTTGAGGGCATCAGCTGGCTAAGCGATAACCTCATCTATACGTATTTCATCGGCATCGTCATCGGCGCGATGGCGGTCGATTTCGCCTATTCGATCCATTTGGCCACTCAGCTTAAGGCCATCAAAGAATCCGCGGATGAACGATTCGAGGATTTGAAGAAGAGATGGAAAGAAAGGATAAAGGCCATCCGTTCAAAGAACAAATAAGTGCTTAAGCACTTTTTTTGTTATCCCCCTATGGTATATTTGTCATCATGGCACTCGTCGAACTAAAGGACATCGAATTCAATTACAGCGACAAAGAACTCTACAAGAAGGTCTCTTTCAAGGTCAATAGCGGAGAGCATTGCTGCTTAGTCGGAAGCAATGGCTCAGGCAAGACCACGATTTTGAATATCATCGTCGGTGAGCTTAAAGCGGACAAAGGCCAAGTCATCTGGGAAAGCGGGGTTACCCATTCCTATCTTGACCAACAGCTTAAGGTCGCACAAGACATGCCTGTCCACCAGTACCTCTATGGCGTCTACGAAGATCTTTTCGAGAAAGAAAAGAGAATGAATGAGCTTTATGAAGAAAGCGCATTAGACGGGGCAAATTTTGAAAAACTCCTAGCAAAAGCCGACCGAATTCAAACTGAACTTGCTGAAAAAGGCTTCTACGCTCTCCAAGAAAAAGTTGGAAAACTCACAGATGGTTTAGGTTTCCTCAAAGAGAATCTTGAGGCCCCTTTAGCGAAGCTTTCTAGCGGCCAAAGAGAGAAAGCCTATCTCGCCAAAATGCTTCTTGAGGAAAAGGACTTCCTCATCATGGACGAGCCTACGAACTTCCTTGATGCCACTCAGGTTGATTGGCTTGCCAGATACCTCATCTCATATCCAAAGGCCTTCCTCGTCGTGAGCCACGACCAA
>CADCDV010000095.1 GCA_902800255.1 uncultured Erysipelotrichaceae bacterium
TGACCCCAAGCAACAGCAACGGCACCGAGACCAGCGAAGAAAGCACTGCTTCCATTGCCCTTTCTTCCGTCACCGCTCCTGATTCCTTAGATCCAGAAGCCCAGCCAGAAAACGACATCCACTCTGAGCTTCAGTACAAGTATCTTTGCGACGAATGGACTTCTATCAAGACATACGTTCCAAAGACCAACGCCAGCGGACAGAACCCAGGCAACCTTTCCTCCCCAAGAGGATTGATCCTTGATTTCGCTGATGCCGAAGCTGCTGACACCTACTACATCGAAATCTCCAAGAACGCCAACTTCGAAGGCTCCAAGATCGTCACTTCCACCGAGAAGAGCTACGCCTACAAGAGCGCTGAGATCGGCGTCAACTACTACTACAGAGTCGCTTCCAGCACCGAAGGCTTAGCCACTGCTACCATCAAGACCAAAGCTTCCGCCCTCATCGCCCCAAGAAACATTGAGGTTGGCGGTGTCGTCAACTTCCGTGATATCGGCGGTTGGAAAACTTCCTTAGTCGAAAACGGCTACATCAAACAGGGTCTTTACTACCGCTGTGGCGAATTCAACCACACCAGCGCCGTCAACTCTAAGAACATCACTGCCGAAGGCAAAGAGCTCGTCAAAGAACTCGGCATCAAAGTCGACATCGATATGAGAGACTCTGGCACTGTTGATAGACTCAATGGCAAATCCCCAGCTTCCAGCGACGATTGGGAGCTTGAAGTCTACAAAGGCTCCATCCCATCCGGCACTGAGAGCACACGTTTCTCCGGATTCGCCAGCGTCTACAAAGGCATCTTCGAGAAGATCGCCGAAGCCGATACGAAGCCAATCGCCCTCCACTGCGCCAACGGCGCCGACAGAACCGGTATCGTCTGCTTCTTCCTCCTTGCCCTTCTTGGCGCTAGCGAAGAAGATTGCGGCCGTGACTACTCCTTCACCAGATTCGCTGGCGAGAGAGACGTCGACCACACCGTCGAATTCGATGGCTGGATGAATGCCGCCAAAGCCTTAGAAGGCGACACCTTAGCTGAGAAGATGAAGAACCATCTTATGAGCAAAGGCATCGAAGAAGAGACTCTCGAGCACATCCGTGAGATCTTCATCCCTGGCTACCAGGCTGCCTAATTTCCCAAACAACTAAAGGGCTGCGATTTGCAGCTCTTTTTTATTGCCTAAAAATAAAAGGAGCGGGATTTGCCGCTCCTTTTTGATTATTTGTTACTTAGATCTTTGGGTTCATCGTCATGGAATTCTTTTCCATGTTGGCCTTTTCGAAGGCGAGGATCTTTCTCTTAAGCTCAACTCCTCCGACATATGGGCCTAAGTTACCGGTCTTGGTGATGACTCTGTGACAAGGGACGAAGACTGGGAGAGGGTTCTTACTGAGAACGAGGGTGACTTGCTTCTCGGCATTTGGTTCCCCTATTGCCTCTGCGACCTCTTGATAGGTGCGGGTCTCAGCGTAAGGGATGGTCATGACATATTCATAGACCTTCTTATCGAACTCAGTCCCTCCAAACCAGAGAGGGTTATCGAAGGAAAGGCGCTGACCGAAGAAGAATTGGTTAAGGGCGATGATTCCGTCATAGAGGGCGACGGTCTCTTCGTTGATGGCGCCGATAGGATCGACAGCGCCGAAGAGTAGGCTCACGATATACTTGCCGTTGGTGACGATGGTGACGTCGCCAATTGGGGTGTCATATACTGCGTAATGATTTGCCATTTCTTCTTCTCCTTGTAATGAATACTAATTAAGCAAATTTTTGGGCAGGATTCAAACGATATGCCCAGAAACACCAAAAATTACATTTTAGGGACAAATGCCCATGGTGTTATATTTTAGCCTTGTTCCTTAAATTAATTTTCCATATTTTTTGTCCAAAAGACAATTATTTTAAGCAGTAATTATTTCCCTATTGATTTTCTCACGCATGCGAGGATAATATCCCTTGTCGATAAAGTAGAAAGCAGTTCGCCATGAACTCGCCAGACTCCCTTAGGGAATTGGCAAAGGCTACGATGAAGGTCACTAGACCTACAACGGAAGCGCGTGGCGAAGTGCCACGCTATTTTATTGCCTTAGGAGGAAAAACTTATCCCACACTTCAATCCAAACGATCGTCGCCGCCCTGAAAAGCGATTCGACCCAATCAATGAGCACATCCGTTACCCAGAGGTCCTTGTCATTGGACCAAACGGTGAACAGTTAGGCGTGATGTCCTCACAAAACGCGAATAAACTCGCGATGAGCTATGACCTTGACTTATTCTGCGTCGCTCCGAATGCGAAGCCCCCAGTTTGCAAGATCCTCAACTATGGGAAATACCGTTTCGAGCAGCAAAAACAACAGAAAGCCTCTAAGAAGAATCAGCACGTCACTGAGATCAAAGAGGTTCAGTTGACCCCGGTCATTGGACAACACGACCTTGAGACCAAGGCTCGTAAGGCCCGCGAATTCATCTTGAACGGCAATAAAGTCAATTGCTGCGTCTACTTCCGCGGACGCCAACTCTCCCACAAGGAAGTTGGTGAGGATGTCATGAATAGGTTCCTTGCCCTCCTCGAAGACGTCTCTTCCATCGACAAAGCGCCATTTTGGGAAGAGAAACGCTATACAGTGATCTTGGCGCCATCAAAAAAGAAACAGGAGAAGAAAAATGCCGAAAATGAAAACTAAGAAGGGTCTGGCCAAACGTGTCAGATTCAGCGCTTCCGGTAAAGTGAAAGTGCACCACTCCAACATGGGACACCTTGCCCCACGCAAGAGCCGCAAGCAGAGGAAGCACCTTGCTATGCCAAATTACCTCAGCAAGCAAGACGAGAGAAGAGTCACCGATATGATGGTGATCAAGTAATTAAGGAGATATCACCATGGCAAGAGTTAAAAACAGCGTTGCGACCCATGCTCGTCGCAAGAAGATTTTAAAGGCTGCTTCCGGCTACAGAGGCTCCAAGCACCTTTTATTCAAGACCGCTAAGGAACAGGTCCTTCGTGGTTACAACTACGCTTTCGTCAGCCGCAAAGACCGCAAGGGCGACTTCCGTAAGCTCTGGATCAAGCGTATCAACGCCGGCTGCCGTCAGTATGACCTCAGCTACAGCAAGTTCATGAATGGCCTTACCAAGGCTGGCATCATCAGCAAGACTGGTGAGGGCCTCAACCGTAAGATGCTCTCTGAGCTCGCTATCAGCGATCCAAAAGCCTTCGGCGACCTCGTCAAGACCGCCAAGAAGGCCTTAGAGAAATAAGCAACTTCTTCTAAATAAATAACCGCCCGGGAAACCAGGCGGTTTTTATTATTTGTTTTCGAAGTCCACTTCTTCACCGTCTTTGATCATGATGGCATTCACATTCTCGACGCATTCATCGAGTAATGTCTTCCAATCAAAGAGGCTTTCGTAATACTCACATTCAGAGATTTTCGGTTTGGTCTTCGGTTTCTTTGGCTTGAAGATGGTGCAGCAATCCTCATATGGACGGATGGAGATATCATATGTCTCAATCTCTTGGGAGAGCTTGATGATGTCGAGCTTATCGGTGACCGCGAGTGGGCGGA
>CADCDV010000096.1 GCA_902800255.1 uncultured Erysipelotrichaceae bacterium
GATCGGAGCTTCGTAGAGGGATTTAACTGTCGTGCTTTCAAAGACGCAGTCAGGTTTGAGGTTGCAGAATAAGCAAAGCTTTTCTTTGAGATGGTTTGGAAGAGGGGTGTCGCATCTCGCAACGACGATATTTGGGTTGATGCCGTCACCCTGAAGCTCTCTGACTGAGTGCTGGGTTGGCTTGGTTTTGTATTCGTCGGAACCGCTGATATATGGGACGAGGGAAACGTGGATGAAGCAAACGTCTTCTTTCTTATTCTCTAAAGCGACCTGACGGATAGCTTCAATGAATGGCTGAGACTCAATGTCACCGACGGTGCCGCCGATCTCAGTGATGACGACATCGGCATCGGCTTTCGAACCGACGGAATAGATGAATCTCTTAATCTCATTGGTGATGTGAGGAATGATCTGAACGGTTTCACCAAGGTATTTGCCTTCTCTTTCTTTGCGAAGGACGTTCCAGTAGACCTTGCCAGTCGTGAGGTTGGAGTACTTGTTAAGATCTTCGTCGATGAATCTCTCGTAGTGGCCAAGGTCGAGGTCGGTTTCCGCACCGTCATTGGTGACGAAGACCTCACCATGCTGGAATGGGGACATGGTTCCTGGGTCGACGTTGATATATGGGTCAAGCTTCTGGGAGATGACCTTGAGGCCGCGCTGCTTAAGCAAACGACCAAGAGATGCAGCGGTGATGCCTTTTCCTAAGCCAGAGACAACACCACCAGTGACAAAGATGTACTTCATACTCGCGTTTCCTTCTCAAAAAAAGAAAAAAGGGGTAGTAGGGCCCAAGGTGTTTCTAACGTGTAGAAGCCTTCGAGCAATCATACTTAATCCTTTTACTGCAACCTTAAGTTGCCAACACGTATTATATGCTTGATTGTGTATTTGTAAATGAAAATTTATCGATTACATATAGTATTTATATATTAATAAGGAAAATAGGGGTAGCGACACAACCAATATGTAAACAAAAGTTACCTAATTAAAAAATAAGGTATTTTCTGAAAATAACGCTACTTTTTTGTAAATAGGTATTAAAAGCTAAACCTTGAGTAAGACGAGCTAAAAATTTTTGGCGAAAACAAAATACGATTGTCCTCCGTCAAAAAGGAAAAGAGGACAAAATGACCTCTTGAACACAAGATAGAGGACAAAAAGAAAATGAGCACTTGGCCCATTTGAATATGAAGTGGTGGGTGTTATAGGTGTCGAACCTACGACCTCTTCCGTGTGAAGGAAGCGCTCTCCCGCTGAGCTAAACACCCTCCTAAATAAATAAGCTCCGATCTCTCGGAGCCTAATAAGCAGAATGGTGGGCCTTAATGGGCTTGAACCATCGACCTCACGCTTATCAAGCGTGCGCTCTAACCAGCTGAGCTAAAGGCCCACAATCGTGCGTTTTCCGACATAGTCTACCGAAAGCGCCCTATTAATATACAACCTCTCAAAATTGTAGGCAAGAATTAAACAATCTTTGTGGTCTTTCTGCTAACTGTTAAGACCTTTTGTTCCCTCTCCATCCCCACAAGTTTGAAGAGTTTTTCTTCCTCTAAAGCGTCTAAGAATCGGCATTCTCCGACTTTAAGGCTTCCTAGTTCAAGGAAAGCGAACTTCGTTCTTCTTAAAGCGATGACTTTATATCCTCTTCTATAGAAGATGCGTTTAATCTCATGGTATTTGCCCTGGGAGAGAACGATCTTGAGATTCTTTTTGTCTTTCATCTCCAAGGAGACAGGTTTAATCATCTCCCCATCGAAATCGGTTCCGACCTCGGTGATGTTTCTAAAGTCTTCTCCGGTTATCTCTTTATCTAAGGTGAGCTCGTACTCTTTGTTAACCCCGTATTCTGGAAGAACGAGCCTATTGGTCAATCTTCCGATATCACTAAAAAGGATAAGGCCTTCCGTATCCTGATCGAGCCTTCCGGAGAGGATGGCCCTATCTCGACATTCTTCTGGGATGAGCCTAAAGACACTTGGGTATTTCTCATCAACGCTAGAAGACATATATCCCTTAGGTTTATTGAGCATTATCACAAAGTGATAGACGTAGGGGACTTCTTTTCCTTCGTACTCAATCTTGCTAGAAGGGCTAACGATGAAATTAGGGTCATCGATGACCTTATCATCAACTTTAGCAAGGCCGTGGCGTATGGCTTTTATGACTCTCCTTTTCGCTGCGACTTTAGCAGTGGAGAGATAGTCATATAAAGTGAGGGCTTCTTCTTTCATGAGAACAATTATAGAGGATATTTGATGGGCATTTGACTTATACTTTCCATATGGAAAAGAGCAAATCATCGAAAGTGCCTCTTTTTTGGAACAAGTTAAAAGGCTTCTATTCGTCTTTCAAAAAGTCCAAATGGAGATATCTTGTCTATTTTGCTCTTTTTGTCGCCTATCTATACATCTATTTCTTCTCTCTTTGCGGCATTCCTATTTGGGGAGACGCTCCATTTGCCTATAAAGATGAGAGCGGTCACCTTGTTGCCGGATGGATCATGGTCATCTCTGTCATCCTTGCGGTGGCTTATCTCATATATAAAGCAGCCAGAAGGACGATCACTTTTTCTTCCGTCTCAAAAGCCATCATCTTCATCGCCTTGAATGCGATGGTTTACTATGGCTTTTCTATGCCAGTCAACTCTTCTTTGAACAAGAATGATTGGTGGGTTGGAACCCATCAGGGATCGCATTGGGAAATCGTCGTCCATATGTGGGATGAAGGTCCTTTTGCTGAGCCTCCTCTAAAAGCCGATGGGACTTACGATATCGCCAATCAGTTTTATCAGCAGAAACTTTGGCATTATAGCGTCAACCTTTGGGCCAAGCTTCATTTCATTTTCTTTGAAAATGTCTCTAACGATCCAATACCTTATTTCGTTGAGATAGGCTGGCCGAGATTCACCTATCGCATGGACCTTTCTTTCGAAACGATCAAGATCTTCCAGGCTATGATCGCTTTCTGGATATATTTCTTCACTTACAAGATCTTCGAAAGGCTTGGCCTCAAGAAGTGGAGGCTCACATTAGCCACCTTCCTTTTCTGCTTCTTGCCTTTCTATGCCTATCTCCCATTTATCTATAACAACGACGCGATGTCTTTGATGTTCGCTCTGATGGCCTTCTATTTCGCTCTCCGTTATTACAAAAGCGAGAAGTATGTCGACGTCATCCTTTCAGCAGTCTTTATGGGCCTAGGAATGATGAGTAAGATCAACGCCGTCCTTTTCGCCTTGCCTATTGCCTGTGTTTTCGTTTGTGACCTCATCGCCAAAATCAAAGACAAAAAAGGCATCAAGAAATTCCTCTTCCAGATGGGCGTCTTCGCGATAATCGTCTTCCCTCTTGGCCTTTGGTATCCGATTTTTGAGAAAACTGTTTATGATGAGCCTTTCGGATATGTCCTTTATCCAGGGGATGAATATAGCAGTAACTATATCGACGGTTCTTTCTTCGGCGTCTTCGATCGCTATATCGGCATATTCACTTCCGACTTCTTCACTTCCCCATATAAGAGAGACTGGGGAGCGACCGTTCCTGCAAGCT
>CADCDV010000097.1 GCA_902800255.1 uncultured Erysipelotrichaceae bacterium
CGCACGCACCTGCGGGACCCCCAGCAGCAATCCCGCAAGCACGCACACAAAAAGGACGGACAGCGCGTCTGCGGCTTTTCGATGGAAACCGAGAACGTGCTGGAAAACTCGCGCGCCAAGCTGCAAAAGAAAAACGCCGACATGCGCCGGCGTTTTGGTTATTAACAAAGTTAATTAGAAGAGCATTACTGTGGCAATAGCGAGAAGAACAAGAGTTAAGTCGAATTTGACTTTCTTGTTTTGGATCGCCGTGATGACATAGAGGACAAACGCACCAGCGTAAACAAGTATCTCAATGATCGAGATTGCGAGAAGGCCGGCAGCAGTATTGTTCGTTCCAACGCAAAGGGTGATGAAGCTAAGGAACAGGTTCAAAGCCGCACTGACAAGGGCGACGATGAAAGTGACTGTTTCAAGAACACTGCTTTTGTTCTCCTGATTGACTGTTTCGATTTTGTTTTCTTCTTCCATAAGTGAAACCTCCTAAAGGGCGAACTGATTATAGAAAAACAATATCAATTATTAAAGCGTTAATCGGCTATATGTAAATATTCTTTTTCTATGCTTTTTCCATAAAAGCGCTTTCCTTCGTTCAATTATTGAGAATATTTCTCAATGACTACATAATTACTTATCATGTTTTACTCAACACGCAACGACAAGAAATTCATCAGCGCTTCGGAAGCAATGTTGTTAGGCATTGCTAGCGATGGCGGACTCTATCTCCCGAAGGAGATTCACTCTCTCGACATCAATGAGTGTCTTGATCTTTCCTATACCGAGCTTGCCTATAAAGTCCTTAGGCCATATCTCGACGATTTCACCGATGAAGAGGTGAAGAATGCGATTGAGAAAGCTTATGGAAACAAGAACTTCCCTGGGAAGATAATCGGCCTCAAACATATCGAAGGTAAATCCTTCTTAGAGCTTTTCCATGGACCGACACTTACCTTCAAAGACATGGCTCTTTCTCTTCTTCCTCATCTCATGGAAGTCGCGCTTAAGAAACATGGCCAAAAGAAGCTCCATATCTTAACTGCCACAAGCGGAGATACCGGAAGCGCAGTACTTAGTGCTTTCAGAGCTCTCCCTTCTGTCGAAGTAAGCGTCCTCTACCCTAATGGAGGAATCTCTTATGTTCAGGAGAGACAGATGCTTTCTTTCTCTTCTTCGACTGCTAGGGCGTACGCCCTTAAAGATGGCAACTTCGATGATTGCCAAACCTTAATCAAGAAGACGATGCTTGAAGGAACCAAGGAAGACGCTTTCTCTAGCGCCAATTCCATCAACCCATTCCGTCTCCTTCCACAGATCGTTTATTACTTCGCTGCCTATATTGGTCTTGTCAAAGAAGAGAAGATCAAACTAGGCGAAAAGATCGATGCGATTGTCCCAACAGGTAACTTTGGTGACGTTTTTGCTGGGTATTTAGCAAAAATGATGGGTTGTCCAATCGATAAACTCGTCATCGCTTCAAACCCAAATAGAATCCTTCCTGACTTCCTTGAGACAGGTAAATATGACCTTCGCGAAAGAGATCTCCTTAAGACCTCTTCCCCATCGATGGACATCCTTATCTCAAGCAACCTTGAAAGACTTCTTTATCTTTCTTGCAAATCAAGTTCGACCACCAAGAAATGGATGGAAGAACTTAAGGCCAACAAGATCTTCGAAGCAGACAAGAAGACCATGAAGGCCATCAAAGAGAACTTCGAAGCCTACTGCGTTCTATGACAAAGAGAAATACCTCATCGACCCACATACCTCTGTCGCTTATGAAGCTTCGTTCAAGAGAGAGACCAAGAATCTCACTCTTATCGTCTCCACTGCGTCACCTCTTAAGTTCCCTGACACAATCTGCCATTCCTTTAAGAGAGGATACAAAGATCAAAGAGACGCATTATCCATTCTTGAGAATGAATATAACGTTCCTCTCCCACCTCAGTTAAGGAATGTCCTTGAGAATAAGACACCTCGTTTCCTTATCTCTAGTGAGAGATTTCACAAGAGAATGCTTAAGGAACCTGCTTACAAGGTCCTTGCCCCTGCCACGAGCGCAAACCTCGGCCCAGGATTCGATGTCTTAGGCGTCGCTCTCTCAATCAATAACGAATTCCTTTTCAAGAAGAGCAGCAAAGACTCCTTAAAGGGCTTCTCTTTTAAAGGAGAGAATCTTGTCTCTAAGGCCTACAAAGAATACTTCAAACACTTTAACGTCTCATATGTTCCTGCTGAGATCACTCAGGTCAGGCAGTCCATTCCTCTTTCAAGAGGTTTGGGTAGCAGCGCTTCTGCAATCGTCGCTGGCTTATTAGGCGCGAACTCAATCTGTAATGAGCTTCATACAAAAGAAGAGCTTCTCGAAATCGCTAACAAGATGGAAGGACATCCTGATAATGTCGCTCCATGTCTTCTTGGTGGTTTGTGTGAATCACATGTCAAAGATGGAAAAGTCACTGTTACGAAGCATGATATTAATCCATCGCTCAAAGCACTTCTCTTTATCCCAGAACAAAGAGTGAGCACCGAAGAAGCCCGTGCCATCCTCCCTAAGGACTATGAGGTCGATATCAATAAGTTCCAGAAAGAAAGGATTCCTCTTTTGATGGAGGCCTTCAAAGAAGGAGACCTTAAGAAGATTAACGAAGCCTTGGAAGATTATATCCATGTCCCATATAGAGCGAGGCTCATCGATGATTATTGGTTAGTCGAAAAAGCCTGCGCCAAGATCGGTCTTCCAATGACCATCTCCGGAAGCGGATCAACCCTCATCATCTTCTACAAAGATAACGAGCAGGCTAACGCTTTAATCACAAGTGTCCAGCTCAAGAAAACCAAGCACCCATATAGATTCGTTGAAGCCTCTTTCAACAAGTGTTTGGCTCTCTACAAAAAGAAAGGCGAATAAGATGAATATTGCTATTCTTGGATACGGCACAGTCGGACAAGGCGTGGATGAAATCATCTGCAAATCCCGCTCCGATTTGAAAGTTACACGTGTTTTTGACCTTCCTACGAAGAAAGATATCCTCAAAGAGAGATTCTCTAGCGTCGAGGAAATCGTCGCCGACAAAGACATCGACATCGTCGTCGAATGCATGGGTGGAGACCTTATCCCTCATCTTGCCATTCTCTCTTCTCTTCAAAACGGGAAGCACGTCGTCACAAGCAACAAAGAAACCGTCTCCAAGCATTTAGACGAATATCTTGAAGCCGCCAAAAAGAACAAAGTCACCTTCCAATACGAAGCCGCTGTTATGGGAGGCGTTCCTTTAATCGCTCCTCTTACCACCACATCATCCTTTGATGAGCTTATCTCTTTCGATGGCATCCTTAACGGAACCTGCAACTTCATCCTCTCAAACATGGATATGCTTGGTGAGGATTACGAAAAGATCCTTAAGGAAGCCCAGGACAAAGGATTCGCCGAAAGAGATCCTTCTGCCGATGTCCTTGGCATCGATACAAAGAGAAAGATCGCGATCATCGCTTCTACATGTTTCAAAGAAACATTCGATCCAGAAGAGATTCCTTGCTATGGAATCGATGGAATCACTAAGAAAATCATCGAAGAAGCCAAGAAAGAAGATAAGACCATTAGACTCTTAGGACATATCTCTAAAGAGAAGGATGGATATTCTTTATATGTCTCCCCTGCTTTCGTGAAGAAAGACAGCGTCTTTGGGGGAACCCTTATGGAGCTTAATGCTGCGACAGCATCATTCAAGAACAATGGCGTTCTTTCCTTCAAAGGACCTGGAGCAGGAAGATATCCAACCGCTTCCGCGATCATCCAGGACATCGAGAGAATCGTCCATGGATATAAGATGCAGTTAGAAGGCTTAGATAAGAAAGCCAAGATACTCGATAGACTTGAGGGCACTTTCGTCTGCTACGAAAAAGAAAGTGAAGCCAAAGTCGTTTTAACTAACCCAATTGCCAATGACCTCAAAGGGTATAAGGCTGTCATAAAGGAGATTAAATAATATGCAGAAGTACAATTTCGCCGTTGTCGGTGCCTCTGGTTTAGTAGGCAGAACATTCCTCAAAGTCATGGAGGAATATGACCTTCCAGTTGGAGAGCTTAGGCTCTTCGCTTCCGAAAAAAGCGCTGGCAAAACCATGTTATTTAAAGGAAAGGAGTATCCTCTTGAGGTTCTCAAGAAGGGTTGCTTCCTTGAAACCGATTACGCTTTATTCTCCGCTGGCGGATCCGTCTCCAAAGAATGGGGACCAATTGCTGAGCAAGAAGGCGCTTTAGTCGTCGACAACAGCTCAACTTGGAGAATGGATGAGTCCTGCGCCCTTGTTGTTCCTGAGATCAACATCGATGACATTAAGTCCAAACGTAGACTTGTCGCCAATCCAAACTGCTCCACCATTCAAAGTGTTCTTGCCTTAAAGCCTCTTGAGGACGCTTTCAAAATCACCCGTATCAACTACTCCACATATCAAGCTGTCTCTGGCTCTGGCAAGAAAGGCCTTAACGATTGGGAAGGCGCTGAAAAAGGACAGCCAACCGGTTTCTACCCATATGATATCTCCCGTACCTGCATCCCTGAGATCGATGTCTTCTTCGATGATGGATATTCCAAAGAAGAGAAGAAGATGATTGAGGAGACTAGAAAGATTCTCCATCGCCCAGATTTAAGAATCTCCGCGACCTGCATCAGAGTTCCAGTTCCTGTCGCCCATGGCGTCATGATGGAAGTCGAATTCGAGAAACCTGTCACTCCAGAAGAAGCGAGAAAGGTTTTAGCCGCTTACCCAGGCATCAAAGTCTTAGATGATCCAAAGAACCATATCTATCCTGTCTCCACTGTCGCTGTCGGAAACGACTATGTCTATGTCGGAAGAATCAGGAAAGACACCTCTGTCGATAATGGCTTGCTCATCTACTGCGTTGCCGATAACGTCAGAAAAGGCGCAGCGAGCAATGCTGTCCAGATCGTTAAGAAGCTCATCGAAGAACACGAAGAGCTTATTGCTTATAACAAGAACAAATAAGGAGAGGAATGATGCTTAAAGTTTGCAAATTCGGTGGCTCATCCCTTAGTGACGCCAAACACTTCAAGCAAGTGAAAGCCATTATCGAAGCGGACCCTGACCGTAAGTGCGTCATCGTCTCCGCTCCAGGAAAAGGCGAAGGTGAGCATGACAAGATCACTGATCTTCTTTACCTTTGCTTCCAGCACCGCAAATACCACGTCG
>CADCDV010000098.1 GCA_902800255.1 uncultured Erysipelotrichaceae bacterium
AGTGGCCAAAGCACCCAGGCAACATGCATTCGCCAGACGAATACATCTACATCGAAGACTTCATCAAAGACATCGCCATCTACGCCAGGGCGATCCTCGCATTAGGAACCGTTAAGTGAGATCACGTTTTAAGAAATGGGCCCTTCCTTTCATCGAAGAGCATGAGGAAATAACCTTGTCTATCCCTTTCGAGGATAAGACTTTCTTTGAGGATGCCCCTCTCTATTTAGAGATTGGCTCAGGCAAAGGCGATTTCATCGTGTCTCTCGCAGAGAGAAACCCATCCAACCATTATCTCGCGGTTGAACGTGATGTCTCTTCCTTAGGAACCCTTGCGAAGAAAATCGTTGAGAAAGAACTCACCAACGTCAAGATCGTCTATCAGGATTTCGACAAGGTCTATGAGTTCCTTCCAAAGGAAGCCTTCAAGGTCATCTACCTTAACTTCTCTGACCCTTGGCCAAAGAAGAGGCATTCAAAAAGAAGGCTCACCGCCAAACCTCGTTTAGAGACTTATCTCACTCTCCTTGAAAAAGGAGGGGAGCTCCGTCAGAAGACCGACAACGTAGACCTCTATGAGTTCACCAAAGAAGAAGTCGAAGGAACCGCCTTCGTTAACCTCGTTGACGAAAAAGATTATCGTTTTGACGAGAAAAATGACGCTATGAGCGAATACGAAAGGAACTTCAGAAGCGAAGGAAAACCAATCTATCGCTTAATATATAAGAAGTAAGGAGAAGCTTTTATGTATAGACTTTTCTACAATCACCAGGCCCTCAAAGACGTCCTCATCATCGTCATCGATCCTGAGGCAAGAGTCCTTAAGAGCGAGGCCCATCATGATGTCGTTGCCTTATATGGCGAGAACGATAAGCTTGTTGGTTATAACATCTTCCATATCGACGATGTTCTTAAGATCAAAGCCAACGGCGCTATCTTCACACCAGACGCCAAACTCCTTGAAGTCATTAACTCTCTCTTGGAAAGAGAAGGCCTTTCCTCTCTTCCTGAGATGAAAGATTCCGGATATCGCGTCGCTAAAGTTTTATCAACCGAGGAACATCCTCTTGATGAGAAAGCCCTCATCCTCAAACTTCAGTGTGGCGAGAAGACCTACGAGACCGTCTCTAGCCTCAAAGGTATCAAAGAAGGCTCAATGGTGGTAGTGGCTTTAGACGGAACCATCCTTTATGACGGAAGCGTCTATCACGCAGCGGTCATCAAAAACATCAATAACGACGTCAAAGTCCTTAGCCCAATCGAGCTTAAGTTCGAAGGCTCTGAGAAAGAGGCTTTCCTCCTTGATGAGGATCCTTCCTTCAAAGAAGGCGAAGATTTCTTCGTTCGTTAATTAAGAAAACATAGATAAGGCGGGGAATAACCCCGCTTTTCTTATGTAAAACGAATGTAATACACTTGAAAATTCTCTACGTAATAAAAGTGAAATTATGAAAAACTAGCAAGCTTATTCATTTCGATACTCAATTACCGAATTCTCTTTGCATAGCAATAGTCGAGCATTTTTGCCTTTTGAAAATGTTTTGACGTGCTTATGAAAATATTTTCATTGTTTAATATCTTTTTTCTTTTTAGAATGGAGTCATCTTGGAGGAAAACTCATGAAGACCAAGGACCGTGTAACCATCTATCAAGTCGCCCAAGCAGCCGGAGTTTCTTTAGCTACCGTCTCCCGTGTTATCAATAAGCAAGGCAATGTCACTGAGGCCACCAGACTCAACGTCGAAGAGACCATCAAACGCCTTGGATATAAGCCAAGCGGCCTCGCTCAGGCCCTTGCCACCAACAAATCGACCAATATCGGCGTCATCATCCCAAACGCCAACTACGTTTATATCTCTAACCTTCTCGCTGGTATCTCCGATGTCGCGAAGAAGAAGGGCTTCGTCCTTTCCTTATTCACCACATCGCACTCCCGCGAAGAGGCTCTCTCGATGATCGAGAAAGTCATCACCTCCCACGTTGACGGCGCTATCATCTTTGACGATGAGCTTGATGCCGAAGACGTCATGAAGATCAACTCTTACAGCGTCCCAACCATCGTCATCAATAAGAAGATCATCGGTGACAAAGTCGGCTCCATCCTCTTCTCATATGAAGATGTCCTCTCTAAATTCATCGAGTCCTATTATCAGAAGGGTGGAAACAAGCAGATGACCTTCGTCCATGTCCATGACGGTGGCCGCCTCCTTTCGAGAAACGAAAAAGCCTTCATAGAAACCCATGAGAGAATCGGCCAGAAGTATAATGTCATCAACTGTGACGATTCCTACACCCGCACATACCATGATTTCTATGAATACTTCCAAAACAACAAGAAAGGCTACTTCATCGCTTACCGTGACTCCATCGCGGCCGCTATCGAGAATGCCGCTACCGACGTTGGCTTAAAGGTCCCTGAGGATATTGAGATCCTCTCCCTTGTCGGCACCAAATACGCCAACATCCTCCGTCCATCGATCACTGCTCTCCATATCGACATGCAAGAAGTGGGACAGCGTTCCATGTACATGCTCATCGACCTCATCAACAATGACCTCGTCGATAAGAGCTACCGCTTCGAACCTCTTGTCAATGAGCGTTCTAGCACCATCAAGAGATAAGCAAACGCAAATTAAAAGGCCTCGTAACTGAGGCCTTTTTTCTTTCCTGATCTTAAGCGATGTAATCGATCTTATTGAACTTCATGACGTATTCGACGAAGTCGCGTTCTGGGATTGGCTTCGAGAAGAGGAAGCCCTGAATCATCTCGGCACCGAACTTGATGACGAGGTTCTTTTGCTTTTCTGTCTCAACGCCTTCTTGGATGGTGTGGAAGGAGAGGGAGTTCATTGTCTCGTAGGTACTTGCAAGAACTGCCTGTCCGACTTCGCCTTCTTCAGCGGAAAGAAGGAGGGAACGGTCAAGCTTGATGTTCTTGAACTTGCTCGTCATAAGACGGGTGAGGTTTGAATAACCGGTTCCAAAGTCATCTAAGGAAAGAGGGAATCCGACCTTAGCAAGGTTTTGGATGCGGTCAATGAGCTCAGCGTTGTTATCGGCTTCTGCAGTTTCGGTAACTTCAATATTGATGAAGGAAGGCTCTAGACCATATCGATGGACGGTCTCAAGGAATCTTCCTGGTAAGTCTTTCTCAGGTAACTGATAGACGGAAAGGTTGATTTCAATCCATTCGATTCCAAGGTTCTGGACTTCATTATTCCTAGCAAAACGGCATGCTTCTTCAAAAACCCAGTGTCCGAGATCGATGATGGTTCCGTTCTCTTCAGCGACAGGGATGAACTCATCTGGACCAATGAAACCGAGCTCTGGATCGATAAGACGGAGAAGACCTTCAGCGGACACAATCTTGTTGCGTTTGGCATCCCAGATTGGCTGGTAGAAGAGTTTGAAGTTGTTGTTCTTGAGGCCACGGGCAATCGCACCCTCGATTTGGCTT
>CADCDV010000099.1:0-3415 GCA_902800255.1 uncultured Erysipelotrichaceae bacterium
CGGCGGCGACTAACGCCTGGCCATAAGAGGAGTTCTTGTTTCCAGAACCAAGGTCAACGTAGATCAAACCCTCCTCAGCATCGGCTGGCATAGAGTATGCATAGCTGGTCTGAGCTGGGAATGGAAGAGCGAAGGAGACGGTGAATTCATCGGCGACGCCGCTAAGTCCAAGGCCATCGAGGTCAACCAAGGACTGGATGAATTCGGCATCGTTGGTGCTTAAGGTGTGGCTGCGGGAAGACTCAGCGAAGGTGATGTTCTTTCCGGATTCGCCTAAGTCAGCGAGAATGTGGTTGTAGTCGGCATAACTGAGGTTGGCGTTTGGGGAAACGATCTGGACTTTCTCGGTATCGATGCCCATTGTGTCATTGGTGTAAATGAACTGGGCGATGCCGTAGTTAGGGATCTTGGTTTCGCCATAGCCCCAAACATCGGTACGCTTGGAGCTATCAAGAAGATGGAGCATGCCATCTCCGAAATGCTGCTCAGTGAAATAACCTTTGGAAGTGTAGGTGCCGTTATTGGTTTCGGCTAAGGTTGTGAATAAGGCTTTGACCTTTTCAGCTAATGTTTGTTCGGAAGCTTCGGTTGAGCTAGCTGCGCTGTCACTTTCCAACGAAGTGCTTGCGCTATCTGAATTCTCAAGCGATGAGGTGGCTGGCGTTTCGCCGTTACCTGTGCATGAAGCGAGAATCAAGGCTAAGGACAAGAGAGCTGCTGATGTAAGTTTTTTCATCATTAATTCCTCCTGGATAAATGGGTTATACCCATATGTGAGCCTATTGTAAGGGCGAATCCTCTTTTTTCAAGCATTATTTTGTGCTAAGACACATTAACGCGTTCACATAACAAAAAACTCGGCTGCTTGCCGAGTTTTGAGTTTCTTTGTCTCTCTTACTTTCTGAGGCCAAGGGAAGCGATTAACTTCTCATAGGCGTCATGATCAGTTTTGTTGAGGTAGGCAAGAAGGGTGCGTCTTTTGCCGACGAGTTCCATAAGGGATCTCTTGGCAGTGGCATCACCATGGTTGGACTTGAGGTGAGCGGTCAAATCGCTGATTCTCTTTGTGAGGATCGCGACCTGGACTTCAACGCTTCCGGTGTCTTTCTCGGATTTGCCATACTTCTTGACGAGATTCTTCTTCTCTTCTTTGTTGAGCATGTGCGTTTCTCCTTTCGTTTACTTAACATTCCCAATGACGAGTCCCCGAAACGCTGAGGGCTGCATCAAAGAGATGTCGCAGGGGTAATTATAGAGAAATATGGCGGTTTTGCAACAAAAAAAGCCCTGAGCTTTCGCTAGGGCTAATTTTTAATTAGTGACGGTTTCCGCCGCGGTTACGTCCGCCATGGAAATCCTTGCCGCCTCTTGGACGGTCATTTCCTGGCTTGCGCTCTGGGCGCTCGACATAGCCTTCTGGTTTCTCAAGGAACTCACGGTGGGAGAGCTTGATTTTGCCTTCCTCAAGTCCGATGACGACAACTTTGAGCTTGTCGCCGAGCTTGACGAACTTGGTGGCGTCTTCGACGTAGTTCCAGTCAAGTCTTGAGACGTGGCATAAGCCATCGGTTGTGCCGAAGAGGTTGACGAAGGCGCCATATTCCTCAACACGGGTGACTTCGCCTTCATAGATCTCACCGACTTTGGCTTCGCGGACGATGTTGTCGATCATCTCCTTAGCAGCGTCGATGCTCTCTTGGTTGCTATGGTAGATGGTGATTCTTCCAGAATCCTCGACATCGATCTTGACATTGTCGCACTTGGCGATGATGTCATTGATGACCTTTCCGCCGGTGCCGATGACGTCACGGATCTTATCTGGGTCGATATTGAAGGTGACCATCTTTGGAGCGTATTTGCTGACTTGGGTTCTTGGCTCAGCGATAGCGCCTTTCATGACTTCGCGGATCTCAGCGCGGGCTTTGTTAGCCTGGGCAAGAGCTTCGCTAAGGACCTCACGGGTAACGCCGTGGATCTTGATGTCCATCTGAAGGGCGGTGATACCTTTTTCGGTGCCAGCGCACTTGAAGTCCATATCACCGAAGTGGTCTTCAAGACCCTGGATATCGGTGAGGATGGTGTAATGGTTGGTTTCTTCGTCTGGGGAACGGCTTGGGTCAGTGGTGATTAAGCCCATGGCGATGCCGCTGACCATGCCTTTGATTGGGACGCCGGCAGCCATTAAGGAAAGGCAGGAAGCGCAGATGGAGGCTTGGGAAGAGGAACCGTTGGATTCGACGACTTCGGCAACACAACGGATGGTGTATGGGAATTCGTCTTCGCTTGGGATGACGTAGGAAAGGGCTCTTTCGCCTAAGGCGCCGTGGCCGATTTCGCGACGTCCTGGACGTCCGGTTCTTCCGATCTCACCAACGGAGAATGGTGGGAAGTTGTAGTGATGCATGAATCTCTTGGTGCCTTCAGCATTGATTGTGTCGATGATCTGGGCATCGGAGAGAGGGCCAAGGGTGGTCGTGGAGATGACCTGAGTCTGGCCACGGGTGAACATAGCGGAGCCATGCGCTCTTGGAAGAAGGTCGATCTGAGCGTTGAGTGGACGGATTTCGTCGACTTTACGTCCGTCTGGTCTGATCTTGTCTTCGATGATGAGACGTCTGACCTCATTGGCTTCCATCTCTTCGAGGATGTCAGCGACCATCATCATCTTGGCGTTATGATCTTTGGCCTCTGGTTCGATGGCGTCATATTCATCGAGAACCTGCTTCTTAAGAGCAGCAACGGCATCTTGTCTCTCGAGCTTATCAAAGATAGAGATGGCTTTGACGAGTTTCTCGCCGATCTCTTCCTGGATGTGGGCTTTGACTGATTCGTCGGCAGTGAAGAGCTGGATTTCTCTCTTTGGCTTGCCAACGGCAGCGATGATTTCTTTCTCGAAGGCGCAGAGTTTCTTGATGGCCTCGAAACCAAATTCGATGGCATCGAGCATCTCTTCTTCTGGGACCTGGTCGGCACCGGCTTCAATCATCATGATCGCGCATTCGCTTCCTGCGACGGTGAGGTTGATGTCGGATTTCTCTTTCTGTTCGGCAGTTGGGTCAATGACGAATTTGCCATCGACTCTGCCAACGATGACACCGGCGATTGGGCCATCGAATGGGATGTCGCTGATGCAAAGAGCGAGGGAAGCGCCAAGCATGGCGGTCATCTCTGGGCTGCAATCTGGCTCAGCGGACATGACGGTGTTGATGATTTGGACTTCATTTCTGAAACCCTCAGCAAAAAGTGGGCGGATTGGTCTATCAATAAGACGTGCGCTTAAGGTCTGGTGGGCGTCTGGCTGGCCTTCGCGACGAAGGAATCCCTGAGGTATTTTGCCAGCGGCGTACTGTTTTTCCTGATAGTCGACGGTGAGAGGGAAGAAATCGCCTCCCTTTGGTTCATCGGCGCAGCAGGC
>CADCDV010000099.1:3464-4453 GCA_902800255.1 uncultured Erysipelotrichaceae bacterium
TAGCATATTCTTTTATTTTGCATACGAATTTCCCTCTGGTCGGGACAAAGACCGCACCATCGGCTTGTTTTGCGATCTCGCCGGTTTCAACTTGAAGGTGACGACCTTCAAATTCAAGTTCGAATACTTGTTTCATGTTTTTCTCTTTTCCTTACTTAATTATGAACGGGGTAATGTTACCACAAGTAAAACTTGAGTGTTAGGTTTTTGAGGATATTCGGTATTTTTTCCTCGGATTTACTGCTAAGATAATTGAAGAAAGCGTAATATACTTAGTCCCATGCACGACGTAATAATCATCGGAGCAGGTGCGGTCGGTTCCTTCATCGCCAGAAGCCTTTCCGCCTATAAGCTCCACACATTAGTTATCGAAAAAGAAACCGATGTCGGCGATGTGACATCGATGGCCAATAGCGCCATAGCACACAGTGGCTATGACCCTGTTCCAGGCACCAACAAAGCCAAGTTCAATGTTCTCGGAAACAAGATGATGCCTGAGGTTTGCAAAGACCTCGACGTCGAATTCGAGATGAACGGCACCCTTACTTTAGCCTTATATGAAGAACAGCTTCCAACCCTCAAAGAATTAGCCGAAAGAGCCAAGCTCAATGGCGTGGAAGCCCATATTCTTAGCAAAGAAGAAGTCCTCGAAAGAGAACCGAATATCACCAAAGATGTGAAAGGCGCTCTTTTCTGCCCAACCGGCGGAATCGTCAATCCTTTCACATTGACGAGCCACGCGATGGAAAACGCCATGGATAACGGCGTCGAGCTCCATCTCATGGAAGCCGTCCTTAACGTCGAGGACAAAGGCGATCATTTCGTTGTTAAAACGAACAAAGCCGAATACGAAGCCAAGGTCGTCATTAACGCCGCCGGCCTCTCTAGCGACAAGTTCGCGAAGATGATGGACGACATCACTTGGCACATCACCCCAAGAAAGGGTCAGTATTACGTTTTGAACCATTTCGATAAGGATTTGCCAGGGA
>CADCDV010000100.1 GCA_902800255.1 uncultured Erysipelotrichaceae bacterium
CCGCCCTGCGCGGCGACCATCTCGCGGAAATATTCCGCCTTCGCCTCATCCATCGGCGAAGAAGTCACGAATTTAGAAGACGTTTATGAGCCATATCTCTTGATGATCGGCCTCATCAATAGAACACCTCGAGGCCGCGAAGCGACCTCCAAGGCCTACGAACACCTGAAAATCGCCCACGATTGGTTGCTCTTTTAAGACTATTTGCCTTAAAAGTGGTTTTTTCTCTTGTGCGTACGCTCGCGTATGGGGTAGACTTATAAACGCTTGCTAAACACAATTTTTTTGTGCAGTGCAATTGGTTGGAGGATTATTATGCGGAGAACATTAGCCTATTTGTTCCTTGGCGCCTCTTTGCTCCTCGGGGTTGGTGCGACCATCACCTCGTCCTTGAGCAAAATGGATACTGACGTTTCCTACGGAAGCGGCAAGGATTTATATTTCCGTATTTCTGAAAAGAACAGCACCTACGAAGGTGTTCACACTCAAACGTACATCACAGACGATAACTACGACGCCGTCAATGAAGTCGCCAAAGAAATCGAGGATCGTCTCGAGTTCTGGGATATCAATGCGACCGTTGCCAAAGAAGGTTACAGCACCATCAAGGTTTCTGTTCGTACTCAGGGCAGCGACGAAGTCGAGTATTCCTATCTTCAGACTTATTTAGCTTATAGCGGACAGCATGTCACCGTCGAAGCCGGCACAACCGACGAAGACGCCATGAGCGAAGCCCCAAACAGCATCGATTTCGCCGATAACGGCTTATTCGAAGAAGGAACCAACGCTGAGATCACCTACGTCAACACCGTTCCAGTCGTTACCGTTCCGATCAAAGAAACTTTCCAAGGTGAGAATGGCAAGCTCAATGAGCTTATCAAGTTCTGCACAGAACATACCGTCCAGGAAGAAAAAGACGACGAAGGAAATGTCACCACTCCAGGCAAATCCTGCCTCTTAGTCCTCTGGCATCACAAACAGGAAGCTGATAGCTACGCTGCCGTTCAGAACAAAGGCACCGAAGACTTCACTCCAAACATGGCTAACCGTCTTCTCTTTGGTGAGGACGCCAACAACGCTTGGTATGTCGATCAGGCTGATTCTGACAACAACTACAAGAAGCTTCAGCTCATCCCATCTAGCGCCGCCATCAAAGATGGTAGCTACGATCCATCTAAAGCTAACGCCGCTTACAAAGCCGCTAAGTTCTACCGCGATATCCTTAACGCCAAAGAATATAACTACGACGTCACCTTCGCTTACTCGAGCGTCGTGACCGCAGGCGTTGATCCGCTCACCCGTGCCGGTGATTGGCACCTTGCCATCAACTTCGGTCCAAGCGCCATCGCTTCACTTGTCGCTTTGGCCATTGGAATCGTCATCATCGCTGTCTTCTACCGTCTCGGCGCCATCGCTATTCTTGGCAATGCGGCCGTTGCAGTGGAAGGTGCTATCCTCTTATTCGCTTACTTCAGTGCCCAGTTCGGTATCGGCGCTCTTGCCGGTTTCGGTCTTGGTGCTATCGTCACTGCCTTCGGTGGAATCTATTACTTCCACAAAGTCAAACAGCAGCTTTATGAAGGCCGTACCCTCAAGAAAGCCCACCAGGAAGCTTCCAAGAAAGCCCTCTGGCCAACCCTTGATATCTCGATTATCTCAATCGCCATCGGCGTTTGCCTCTATGGCTTCGTTCACTCGACCATCGGCAACCTTGGCCTTGCTCTTACCTTAACTTCCGCTTTCGGCTTAGTCCTCAACCTCATCATGCTTCGCATCGAAGGCTGGCTCCTTGCCAATGACCCAGACAGCGAAAAGCATCTCAAAGGTTTCTTGGGTGTTGACCCAACTAAGGTTCCAAATGCCTTAAAGGATGAGAAACAGACTTATTATGGCGCTTTTGCCAACAAAGACTTTGAGAAGCCAAAGCGTCCATTCATGATCGCTGCTCTCGCTCTTCTTGTTGCGGCTATCGCCGGCGTTTCCATCATGAGCGCTACAGTCGGTGCCTTCAACTACAGCGGCGCTTACGACAACACAACCTCCATCAACGTCGAATACTGGATCAACAAAGAATCCTATTCCACCAAGAAACTTGCTGATAAGCAGCAGATGATGGACGATTTCCTCCCTCTTATCCAATACAACGGCAAGAGCCTTGGAGAACTCACCACCGAAGAATCCATCACCCTCGAGACCAGAGAGGTTTACCTCAACGAGGATGAGGTCACTTACACCGTTTACTGTCTCTCTCGATCTCGTTAAGTTCGAAATCCCTCTCAGCGTTTATTTCGATGAGAAGGACACTTCTAAGACTTTCACCGTCAACGGAACTACCTTCAACAGCCTCAACCAGGCTGTCAAAGAAGCCGTTGATACATTCACTGCCGACAATAGCGTTTACGCTAGCGCCAACACCGTCTTCTACCAGGCTGGCACACCAAACCTTGGAACCGTCTACCTTGGAATCGGCGTCGGTGTCGCTATCGCCTTTGTCTATCTCGTCGCAAGATTTGGCCTAGCCCGCGCGTTCACTGCCTCGGTTATCTCCCTTGGCTCAAGCGTCTTGGTCGTTGCTTTCTTCGCTCTTACGAGAATCCCAGTGACCCCGCTTGCCTCAATCGGTGCCGCCTTGGCTGCCTTAGCTGCCTTATACGTCGCTCTCTTCACTCTTAATAGAGCGAAGGAAATCGTCAAAGATTCCCGTGAGCGTGATAAGAACGCCCTCGAGTTCAAGAATCAGTGCCTTGTCAAAGCCAACGCTGAAGAGGCCCTTGAGATTATTATCTTCTCTTCGATCATGGCTGTGCTTTGCTTAGCTCTTGCCATCTCCGGACCGCGTTAATACGCAGTCATCTTCGTCGGCGCCATCCATGGCTTAGCCTTCGCGGTTGCCGCTTCCTTATTCGTTCTTGTTCCAGTCAGCAAGTTCCTCAGCGTCTACATCAAGAGAGCTGGTGATTCCGTCGCTGCTAGCCGCAAGAAGGCTCAGGAAGAAAGACGCGCCAACGAAAAGAACGCCCGCCGTAAAAGCAGCGAACCAGAAGAGGCCATCTTCATCGGTATCAACGATTAATGGAAGGCTTACTCGAGCGTTTGCTCAATTACTACAGTCTTTCGAGGGAGGAGTATGAGAAACTCATACTTCCTCCTTCTTTTCGTTCAATCCCTTTGATCGACGATCATCCAATCGTCAAGAAAGCCATAGAGCGTCTTATCAAAGCCCGCGATAACCACGAAAAGGTTCTCATCTATGGCGACTATGACGCGGATGGTGTTTGCAGCACCTCAATCCTCCTTAGGTCTTTTAAGGAATTCGGAATCGACGCTAGCGGTTATCTCCCTTCAAGATATCTTGATGGATACGGATTAACCGTCGAGAACGTCAAGAAGATCGCCGCTAAGGGATTCACGTTCATTTTCACATGCGACAATGGCGTGACCGCACACGACGCGCTTAAATGCGCCAAAGAGCTTGACGTTGACGTTATTGTCCTCGATCACCACGAATTCGATGACGTAGAACCAGAATGCGATATCGTTATTCATCCTGAGACTCTCTCCTATGGAGAATACCCAATCAGCGCCGGTTATCTTTCCTTTTTGTTCAGTATCGCTCTTTTAGGAAAGGTTGACGATTATCTCCTTGTCCTTGGCGCCATCTCAACAATCAGCGACATGATGCCTATAAGAGGGCATAACCGTGAGTTAGTCAGGCTTATGCTTGATATTGTCAACAAAGAGCCTCCAGAGGTTTTGACCTTACTTACCGATAAACGCTACTTCGATGTTTCAACCTTCCAAATGGAGATCTGCCCGAAGATCAATGCGGTGGGAAGATTAGAAAAAGGAACTGAAGTTAATAGGCTTCTCCATTATTTCGCTAATGATTTAACCGATAGAACTGCGCTTGCTCGCTATCTTAACGATGTTAATGAGCGTAGAAAAGAAGTCACCAAAGAAGCAGAGGAGACGATTGAGATAAACGAGAATGACGGAGCCATAATCGTCAAAGCGAACATGCCCGAAGGCCTGAATGGCCTTTTGGCTTCGAAGCTGCTCGCTATGTATAAAAAGCCGGTCTGCGTTTTCTCTGAGATGAATAAGAATCCAGATGTTCTTGTTGGATCATTAAGAAGCGAAGAAGGCTTTGACGTCGTTAAAGCTTTGGATGAAGTAAGAGTCCCGTTGCTTAGCAAAGGCGGTCATCCGTTTGCGGCAGGGGTCAGCATTAACAAGAATGATTTTGAGGCTTTTAAGAAGGATATTCTCTTCTCTGCCTTAAAACATAAACTATCGCCAAAGAAACAAAACGGCATTCCGTTGCTTTTGAGCGAATGTAACATGCAAAGTTACCGTTTAATCGAGTCTTTTGGTCCATTCGGTTTCAACTGGGAACCTCCTAAATTTCTACTAAAAGATTTAGATCCGAAGACCTTCACTTATATCAAAGACGGAAGATTCTTATCAGTTAAGCTAGCGTCTGATGTTAGGCTTTTCTCATTTGGCCTAAGCGAGGATTCCTTTGACTTAGACACCAAGGTTGATCTCGTTTGTTCGTTTAGGATTAATGAGTTCAGAGGAAGGCGCTCACTAGATATTTTGTGTGAAAAGACCTTCTAAACTTGTTTAGAATCTAATCTTTTGGAGTATAATCAACTTGTTATGGATAACAAAGTTGAGGCCAAAACAGCTAAAGAAAGCAAGAAATTGCTGCCTAATGGCGGCTATCCTATGCATTCTTTCGACGATGTCAAAGAGCTTTACTTTACCTATATTAAGAACCAAAAAGATAGAGACATGATCGAGAAAGCCTATCTTTTTGCGGCAAATAAACACAAAGGGGTTTTCCGTAAAAGCGGAGAACCTTATATACAGCATCCAATTGAAGTGGCCTATATCTTGGCTTCTCTTCAGGGTGGTCCTGAGACCATCGCAGCCGGTCTTCTTCACGACGTTGTCGAAGACACTGATGCGACAATCCAGGATATCGAAAGAGAATTTACTCCCGATGTCGCGCTTATCGTTGATTCTTTAACCAAGATCCAACGCATGAAGCTTTCCCATAGAACCGAGCAGGATTTCGAAGCGGAGGATCACCGTAAGATTTTCCTCGGTATGGCGAAAGATGTCCGTGTCATCATCGTAAAACTAGCAGACCGTCTGCATAATTTGCGCACGCTTGATGCTTTGAAACCAGAGAGGCAGCAGGCTCTTGCCAAAGAAACACTCGATGTTTTTACTCCAATCGCCCATCGTCTTGGTATCTACAAGATGCAAAGCGAGATGGAAGATTTATCCATTAAATATCTCGAGCCTGAGAAATATAACGAGATCCTTGCCTTGCTTAATGCAAGGGAGGCAAACCGCCAAGGCTCGCTTGACGCGCTTCAGAAACGTATCGCGGATCTTCTTTTCGAAAACAAGATCAAGTTCCGTATGGAATCTCGTATTAAATCG
>CADCDV010000101.1 GCA_902800255.1 uncultured Erysipelotrichaceae bacterium
CTGCCACCGCCGCTGCTGCCGCTGCCTCTCCGCGGCCGCAATGCTCGGCGGAGTCTGGGAGCTGACGGACACAGACCTGATTCCTCTTTCAAGAGTCATCAAAGGCCCGACTGTCGAGAATGCAAGAAAGGTTCTCAGAGACTACGACACCCAGTGTGACATTGTCGTAAAGGGCGGCTCCTATGTGAACGCAGTGGGAAGCATCGACCGCTACAGCGTCGGATCTGCATACAGGTCACTTTGCAGCGACTTCATGGGCTTCAGAATTGCCTGGGATTGATCATGGAAAACAAGAAATCTGAGATAAAGACATTACAGACCAACAAGAAGGCCTACTTCAACTACGAGGTCCTTGAGGACCTTGAGGCAGGAATTGCCCTTGCAGGCACCGAGGTCAAATCCATCCGCTCCGGACGCTTTTCGTTCGTGGACTCCTATGTCAAGATCGAGAACAACGAGATGGTCCTCATCGGCTTTACAATCCAGCCCTACGACAAGGGCTCTATCTTCAACCACGTCTCGGACAGAAACCGCCGTCTTCTTGTTCACAAGCAGGAAATCAAACGCCTCAGACGTAAGGTCGAGGAAAAGGGTCTGACCATTGTTCCGACCAAGGTCTATCTAAAAAGAGGATACGCCAAGGTTGAGATTGCTTTAGCGGTTGGCAAAGCTTCCCATGACAAGAGGGACGCCATCAAGGAAAGAGATGATAAAAAGAGAATGGATAAAGCCATGAAGGAAGGAGCAAAGG
The DNA here is from genome assembly GCA_902800255.1 of uncultured Erysipelotrichaceae bacterium. Lineage (GTDB taxonomy): Bacteria > Bacillota_I > Bacilli_A > RFN20 > CAG-826 > UBA4951. The sequence goes on from CADCDV010000101.1 coordinate 752, forward strand.
CCAAAGATGACTAAACAAGAGATTGAAGAATACCTTTCTTCCTTGCCCCTTCGTTACGAAAGGGATGGCTATGATAAATTCATCAAAAAGACTCGTTTATCGTTGCATGCTCCCCTTATCCATGTGATTGGAAGCAATGGCAAATCCACCGTTTGCGAGTTCCTTAACGCCATTTACAGAACCAAATATCATGTTGGTCTTTTAACCAATTCCTATCTAATCTCGAGTTTGGAATGTATCAAAGTCGATGGAATTACTATAACCGAAGAAGAATTCACCCGCATATATTCTGAAAATGCGAAGCTTATCGATAAATTGGAATTATCCCGTTGGGAAATCCTTTGCTATGTGGCTTTTTCCTTCTTCAATGAAAAGAAAATCGATTTGGCCATCGTCGAATCATCGCTTGGAGGAATGAATGACGCTTCCTATATCGAAGATAATGACTCCAGGCTAGTTATTCTTACCTCTTTATCGCTAGAACATACAGATTATTTAGGAACGACCTTATCACAAATCGCCTTAAATAAAGTCAGTGTCCTTAACGATGGCTCCAAACTCCTAATTCCTTCTTTAGGAGAAGAACTAACGAAACTTCTCCGCGATTATGCAGATTCGTTGTCTTCCGAATTATATGTCAGGGACGCCTATCACTTTGAAAAACCGATAGACGGGGCTTATGGATTCCATTTTAGACCCTATGGCAACCTTGTTATCCAAGGTAAGGCCAAATACCTTGTTGAAGATGCTTGTTTTGCTCTTGAAGCTGTCAACATCCTTCAAAAGGAATTCCCTTTAGATGACGATGAAAGCGTAAAGAAGGCCCTTATCACCCTTTCTCTCCCCTGCATGGTTGAAGAAAGAGCAGGAGCGATTTTCGATTATGCTTCAAATCCAGAGGCCGCGGAGGCTCTTGTTGAAGCCCTTCCGCTTATTAAAGGGGAAGTCGCCTTCCTTTTCGCCGCGAGAAAAGATGCGAATATCGCCTCTATCCTTCCCTTCCTTTCCAATTATTGCCCAGTTTCGATCATTACATCCTTAGATAACGAAGCGATCCGTCATCAAGATGGTTATTTCTTCTACCTTGAGGATTACGAATACGTCGATGACCCATTGGAAGCTTACAACAAACTAAAAACGGACCACCCGGAAGCCAAGATACTAATCACGGGTTCCAAAGAGCTTGTTCGCTACATGAGAAAGGCTTTAGAGAAATGAAAAGGGAAGACGAAGATCAAATCGATGAATCTCTTCTGACCGAAGCCCAAAAAGAAGAGTATCACAAAAAGCCGAATTACCTTCCTTGGATAATTATTCTTTCAGCCTTTTTGGTAATAATAATCGCGCTTGTAATCGTTATTTTGAATCTTCCTTCATGAACTAAGGAAAAAGGCTGAAAACTTTCCCGTTTTTTCAAACGTTATCTAAAAGATAAGATGTGACCAAAGAAAAACGAAGAAAGTTCGACAGTGTAGAAGAATTAGACTTGTCTAAAAACTTCCCTATGGTACATTTTAATCCCGGAAACGGGAGGATCGTTTATGGACGAGACCAATTATCTTAACAAGACGAGCAACGATGAATACGAAAGCCTCATGGCCATTGTTTCATCCCCCAACGTCGAGGACACAAATTACGCCCTCGAAGAATCCGCGGACGAAGAATAAAGAGGAGTTGTCGATCGACAACTTTTTCTTTTCCAATAAGTAAAAAATCGCCACCTCTCGATGGCGATTTTCAATACATGGATAAGTTATTTCGCGGCTTTAACCATCAATTCATTGAGGGCTTGGACAAAGGCTTTCTTATCCTCAACCTCACGTCCTTCAAGAAGGAGGGCCTCATTATAAAGCAAGGTGCCGAACTTCTTGATTTCCTCGTCGTTATCGCCGACCGCGGCAATAGCCTTGAAGAGTTCGGAGTCACCGTTGATCTCAAGGACCTTGGCCGCTTTTGGCGCGCCTTCTGGATGCTCCCCAGGCTGTTCGTCTAGGACTTTCTCCATATTGAGTGACAGGCCGTCTTTGGTGGTGATGCAAACCGGGCTATCGACGAGCTTTGTGGAGAAAGCAACCTCATCGACCTTTCCGTTAAGAGTCTCCTTCATGGTATCGAGGATTCTCTTGTGGTTCGCGGTAAGGTTATCGATTTTGTCCTTTTCCTCTTTGTCGAGGTCGTCTTTTTCCATCGCGGCCACGTTTTTGAAGAGATGCTTATCATAATCGTTCATGGCCATGATGGTGAATTCATCGATATCGTGATCAAGGAGGAGAACATCGATCTCGTCCCTCTTGAATTTCTCAAGCTGAGGAAGGAGTTTGATTTCATCAAGGCTCTTACCGGAAGCATAGAGGATATCTTTTTGCTTCTTGCCCATCTTCTCAACGTATTCAGCGAGGGTGACGAGCTTATCTTCCTTCAAAGAATGGAAGAGGAGGAGGTCTTGGAGGTCAGGCTTCTTCATTCCATAGCTGGTGTAGATACCAAATTTGAGATGATCGCCATAGACCTTATAGAACTTCTCATAGGTTT
>CADCDV010000102.1 GCA_902800255.1 uncultured Erysipelotrichaceae bacterium
TAGTCGATATTCCCGATGCCGAACCCGACACCGAAACACTGCCTGAGACAGAAGTTTCAGCGGAAAACAGTGAACCTGATAACATGATAAATATCGACTATACTGATCCGAATGATTATCTTTTAATGAGCGAAGACGATTCCTGGAAAGAGATATATGCCGATTATCTTGAGAACGATCTCAAAGAGATCAGAGAAGCCCTCAAAGAGAAGAAACTCACTGAGGCTAAACTTGTCTCTAGAGGCGAATATCTCTGTGCTAAACTCTTAGCCGCATACCTTGGCTATTCTTTCCTCGATGCCAAAGACCTCATCACCTTCAAATTCGATGGAAAGGTCGATGAGAAAAAGACGAGCGAAGATATCGCTAAAGCCTTTGAGAAAGTCGAGAAAGCCGTCATTCCTGGCTTCTATGGCGCTTATCCAAATGGAGAGGTCTGTTTATTCAGCCGTGGAGGAAGCGATGTCAGCGCTTCATACTTCGCTGAAGCCTTAGACGCTTATCTCTATGAGAACTTCACCGATGTGAGTGGCTTCTATATGGCCGATCCTCGCATCATTCCAAACCCACTTAGAATCAATGAGATCTCTTATGACGAATTAAGAGAGCTCTCTTATGCTGGTGCCCAGGTCTTACACGCTGAGACAATCATCCCTCTTATGGAGAAACGCATTCCTCTTGAGGTTCTTAATTCCAATTGCCCTGAAGAAGGCGGAACCTTCATCAAAGATAAGGCCCCTGGCAACAACCACCTCATCACCGGTCTCACTGGCAAGAAAGGATTCATTGCCCTTACTTTTGTTAAGAGCCGCGAATACGACAAGCTTGAAAGCATCCGTGCTGTCCTTGATGTCTTCGCAAGATACAAAGTCTCAGTTGAGCATATCCCAACCTCAATCGATAGCTTCTCCATCATCGCTGAGAAGAGCAAATTAGAAGACCGTTATTTCGACCTTGTTGCCGAGCTTAAGAAGCTTCCTGAGATCGTCTCCATCAGTGAAGACTCTGATGTCGCTTTGATCGCCATCGTTGGTTCTAACATGGCTAAGAAGAGCGGTGTCTCTGGTAGACTCCTTAGCGTCTTCGGCGAAGAGAAGATCAACATCAAACTCATCGACCAGGGACGTGAGGAAATCAACATCATCGTCGGCATCTCTAACAGCGATTTCGAGAAGTCGCTTAAGGCGTTATACACGAGATTCTCCGGGGAAATTATTTAATTAACCCCTGCAAATCCCAATTGTTTTTGCTTATTTAAGAGATATGAAGGGACCTTTATTCCAGTAAGGGTCTCTTTTATTTTCGAGCAGAAAGAAGTGAATATCTGATGGGCTTGGGTGATCGATATCTTTAAGGACTGTGCGATCTCTCGATAAGTTAAACCATCCATTCTTAGACCGACGATTTCCTTCTCGGTCCTCGATAGATTCGCTCCCGTTGAGGAAAGCCTATCAATCGACTCGACATAATCCATGTAATAAGGGACGTTGTTATATTCACTCTTATCAGCGATGGTCTCACCTAAGATATATGGCTCGCCTTCTTCTGAATGGTATTCCTCATCTAAGGAAAGGGTGTTCGCTCTTTCGAAGACGTAATTGCTATTGGCCTCTGAGACAAGGGAGTTCTTCATAAGGATTGAGAAATAGGTCTTAACAGAGGCTTTCGCACCAAAGGTGTAATTCTTGTAGACCGATGTGAAAGCATCATAGAAAGCGTGATTGAATTCCCAATGATCGAGAAGCTTGATGATGGCCGGAGATACCGACTTCCCTACAAGATGACGTTTGTTGTAATACCTTTTGAAGAATTCGCTTTTCGCATTGACGTTGCCGCTTCGAGAAAGAAGAAGCAAATAACCATCTGATGGGTTGCTTAAAAGAGGGCCCCTTCGAGGCCAATCCTGACTTTCCATGAGTCTATTCCTTTCCGCTACTTCCTAGCGCGAGATATTTCGGAAATAAGAATGGCTGCGGATACCGAAGCGTTAAGGCTATTGACGTGCCCCACCATCGGGATCTTGATAACGAAGTCGCTGTGTTCTAGGAGTAACCTAGAGATGCCAAAACCTTCGCTGCCGACAACTAAAGCTATCGGACACTTATAATCGACTTCATCGTATTCCTGAGTTGCTTCTCCATCACTACTTACGATCCAGAAACCGTTTTTCTTAAGGGTCTCTGCAGCTTGGGTGAGATTGGCTACCACCGCAACCTTAACATAGTTGATGGCGCCAGTAGAGACTCTTGCGACTGTGGCGTTAAGAGGGACTTGGCCCTGCTTCTTCATGATGACACCATCGACGCCAAAAGCATCGCATGAGCGAAGGATGGCTCCAAGGTTGTGGGGATCTTCGATTCCATCAAGGATGAGAAAGAGAGGCTCTTTCTTGCCCTTGACTCCATTAAGGAGATCCTCTAACGAATAAGTCTCGTAGGTTTTGACTTTGGCGACGAATCCTTGGTGATGGTCGTTGCCTGCCATATTGTTCAAATAGGCAGCGTCGACATACTTAAGTTCCACGCCTTTCTTATTTGCCAAACCAACAAGTTCATGGCCGCTTAATCTCTCTAAGGTGTAGAGAGTTTCAACGTTGCCGCTAAGCAAAGACTCGCGGACGCTGTTGATGCCATAAATTGAAGTGGACTTATTGTTGGAAGGTTTTCTCTTGTTGTGAATATGCATAAAGAATGGGTTTTTAGTTGTTGATTGTGTATTTGAGATCAAGTGGCTTTAGGGAAACCCTGATATCGTCTACGAAAAGGGAATTGGAGTTCCCTCGAGTGTGTTTCATTCTCAAAGTGATCTGAATCGCTTTCTCGCCTTCACGGTCGATTAAGAGGGATTCAGTGTACATGATTTTGACGTTATGTTGGCTCGCTAAAGAGAGCAAATCGGCTAAAACAGCTTTGTCAGAAGGGAAGAGCAAAACGATTATTGGATTGCGTTTTACCATGGTTTCTTCGATTTTTCTCATCATGACAAGGGCAACAAAGGCAAGGATTGTACCTAAAGCACCGATGACGAAGTTGCCACTGCCACATGCAATGCCAAGGGCCATGACGATCCAGATAGTGGTCGCTGTGGTAAGGCCTTTGATACCGGTTCCGGTCTGAAGGATTGTGCCAGCGCCTAAGAAGCCAATACCGGTGACGATCTGAGCCGCTAAACGGGCTGGGTCACGAACCGCATCAGGATGGGCGGCATCCCAAGCGGCAAAGCCATAGATGGAAATCATCATGACGATGGCTGAGCCTGTAGCGACAAGGATGTCCTAAGACCTGCCGCGTGGCCATTATATTCACGTTCGAAACCGATGATGCCGCTGAAGACGATGGCAAGAACAATGGAAAGAAGGATAAGGCAAAGGTTACCAACCCATGCCGGGGCAGCACCGTTAAAACCGCTGTTGAACCAGCTGGTGATGATTTGATCAATCGTCGTCATGCTTCTTTCCTCCTATATCAGGCATTAGAAAATGCCTTTTTCGATCATCTTCGCTCTAAGGGCGTCGCTCTTAGCGAAGTCTTTGTTAGCCTTTGCTTCATCATACTCCGCGTAGAGTTTTTTGTCTTCCTCAGTGAGGTGAGGGATGGCGATAGTAAGTCCAAGGACTTCGCAGTATGAACGGACTTTGGCAAAGCTATCGCCAAGAGCGTTCATATCAAGAGGCCTTGTCCTAAGGCACTGGTTAAGGGTCTTGTTCTCTTCGTATAACACTGCAAGAGCGTTTGGAGTATTAAGGTCATCGCACATCGCATCAAGGAAAGCGTCCTCGTTCGATGGCTTAAGGGTATCGATATCAACTCCGTTGAGTTGGAGAGTGACCGCGCTCTTACGGAGAGACATGGTTAACTGATTGATCTTGGTCTGGGCTTCTTTGATGGTATCGACGCTGAAAGAAGCTGGGGCTCTATAGTGGCAAGCAAGAAGCATGAGCCTAAATGCAGCGCCACCATACTCTTTGACAACATCCTTCATGAGGATGACGTTGCCAAGGGATTTGGACATCTTCTCGTTGTCGATGTTGATGAAGCCGTTATGCATCCAGTAACGGGCAAGCTTGTTATGGTTATGGGCTTTGGACTGAGCCATCTCATTCTCGTGATGAGGGAACTTGAGGTCAAATCCACCGCCATGGATATCGATATAACCATCTTGGTTTCTGAAGATGGAATCGATCATGACGCAGCACTCACTATGCCAGCCAGGTCTTCCTTCTCCCCATTTGGTTTTCCATTTGATTCCTTCTTCGGTCTTTTTCCAAAGGGCGAAATCAAGAGGATCTTCTTTCTTTGATTCGACGGCGATTCTTGCACCCGATTCAAGATCTTCGACAGCATTGCCGCTTAACTCACCATATTCAGGGATGTTCTTAACGCGGAGATAGACGTCTCCATCGACAGCGTATGCTTCACCTTTCTCTTCAAGCTCTTCAATGTACTTGATGATCTCAGGCATATACACAGTTGGTTTTGGAGTCTCATCTGGTTGGAGAGCACCTACTTCATCAACGAGCCTACGGTATTCAGCGATAACGCTTTCGGTTAATTCTTTCTCAGTGATGCCAAGCTCTTTGGCTCTATTGATGATCTTGTCATCGACGTCAGTGTAGTTACTCACAAACTTAACTTCATATCCAAGGTGGATGAGAAGACGACGAAGAACATCAAAAGTAACGACTGGTCTAAAGTTACCGACGTGAGGATCATTATAGACAGTTGGGCCACAGCAATAGATAGCGACTTTACCTGGTACTAATGGCGTGAAGGTCTCTTTCTTCATGCCTAAGGAGTTGAAAATCTTAAGTTCTCTCATAACAGATATAGTTTACTCTCAGTTAAGAGAGTAAGCCACAAAAGAGATAAAGCCGACGCTCTTGCCAAACACCGCTAATCATTTCTCGGGCTTCATATACCCTTCAATGACGGCTATTTGTACGTCATCAACCGTTTCTTGGCTGAGTTCGAGGTTCTCAAAGCCTTTCTCGTTTTTAACTTTCTTAAGTATCTCAAAATCCATAAGGGCTTTTAAAAGCAAATAGACATAGCTATTGCTCTTTTCCTTGAGCATTCCGAAACCATCGTTTTCATTTAGTTTGAACGACAGAATCACTTTGCTCTCTTCGCCCTTAACAAACTTTGACAGCGCCATATAGCTGAAACGATATTTTGATGTTTTGTAGATCGAAGCAATAACAGAAAGAAGTAAGGTCACATCATGTTTTACTTCACTGTTCCTCACACGCCCATTTTCATCGACAAGGATCCTTGTTTTGTCTTGCGTATAGTTCTCTGGGAACATGGCATAGTTGCACCCACTTCCGTCAGGCTTGTAATTAGTGCATCCAAGCATCCTGTCGCTTCTGCGGGCGTTCCTATTCTTAATCGGTTTTACAACCAAATATCCATCATGACAATCAGGGCACTTTGAAATGGAAAAGCCAAATATATTTCCATTCAAATCGTTAGTTAAAAAACCACACACTTCAGGGTCGTTTGAACAAATCCAGAGGCGTTTTACCGAGGATTTTAGTTTTAACTTAGTCTCTCTAAGTTGGAGAGGATAGCCACAAATTGGGCACGAATGTTTCCTGTCATTCCATTCATTTGGCGATAGTTCAACGCCACGGAGTGTGACGGTAGTAAATTTGTCTTTAATCTCGGTAATGAATTTGGATGGCCTATTTTGTGGTGTGATGATATAAACCCTATTCTTGGTTCTGGTAAGAGCTACGTAGAAAAGGCGCCTCTCTTCCTCGAAGTCTAGGGTCTCGTCATCTTTCACAACAAGCTTCATTACAGGGTCATCTTCAATCTTTGATGGGAATCCCAAAATGTCGTCTTTGCCATTGATGATGATAACGTTGTCTCGGCCAAGACCTTTCGATGCGTGAGCGGTCATGAAAGAGAGATCTAGTTTTGGGTATTTGTTGCAGATAAGTCGATTACCATCCCATGTGAACAAATCCTCAAGTCTAGAGAGGTTCTTGCCATCGAAATTGTAATTCGATAGAAAGGTCCTTTTTGATTGTCGTCTTTTTCGTAAGAGTCGTCATAGCTCATCAAGATGACAGGGTCTTTTATTGATTTCTCTGAATGGAGATCTTTCTTAATTTGCTTTTGGTTTTCCATTACGAAACCGCCAGCGATATCAATAAGCTCCTGGGAGTTTCTGTACGTCTTCGTAATTTTAAGAACATCCGCATAGCCCATCTTCTCGGAGAATTTAGTGAAAAGGTCAATTTGAGCGCCGGCGAAACGGAAAATCGATTGCCAGTCATCGCCCACCGCTACAATCTTGGCCTTACTGGCCTTCGAAAGCTTCTCACAGAGGTCAAAACGCTGGAGCGAAATGTCCTGGTACTCATCTACAAGAATGTAGTCGTAAGGAAGGAGATCATGATCTGCGATTTTCTTGTCCAAGACATTAACGGCATTGTTGATCATGTCTTCAAAATCGATGGCCTTTGCCTCCATGCGTCTAGCTTCGTAGATATGGAAGCATTGCTTGGCAATCTCAAGGAACAACTTCGTTCTTTCGTTCTTTATAGCAATCTGCCATTCATCAAACTTCGTATTGATGTCGTAGTTGCAGACTTTGAAGCGGTTAATGAAATTGCAGACTAACTGGATGAGTTTGTTGAAATACTTTTCCTGGGCGCTTTCTGCAAGTCTCTTGTATATTTCGGCATTGCTTCTTGTTGTCCCTTCAATGCCAACGCTCTTTAGCTTTTCTTCAAGATGAACAATCAAGTCGCGATTGTCTTTGTATTTGGAGAATGTGTAGATGAGCTTCGTTCCATGCTGACGATGAAGGAGAACTTTGTCGTTAATGTGCTTTTTGTATTCGGCGGTCTCTTTCTCGCTGAATCGATTGTTGATTCCTTCTTCCGAAAGACCAAAGTGCTCAAGATAAATGTCCTGCCCGTTGTAATGAATTAAGAAGTCAGGGCAATAAGGTTTCGTAGTGTCTTTGAAAGCGTACGGGTAGACTGGTTCATACTCATAATCAATGCCATGGATGAAAAGCCAGTTGGCGATACGGCATTCGTCAGCACTTCTAACCCTTTCATCGTTAATGGTGACCTTTCTAAAGGCTTGGTCTTTACGATAGTTGTCTAAAGCCGCAGTCAAATCCGACCTCATGGTAATGTTGTCGTTGGCGGACAAGGTCTTGAAAAGTATTACTGCGTTTTCAGCTTCGAAAGGCATATTTAGGTAAGAAGCAAAGAACAGTAAAACCTTCTTGATGAACCATTCGTCATCTAGCTTTGATACGAGGTATTCCTCAATCACTTTATACATGAAGCCTTGGTCGACGACTCTTCTTCTTTGGGCCTCGCTTTCGTTGATGATGGTATTACCAACAGAATGGAATGTGGATATGTGAGCCGGTATGCCAAGCCTCCCAAAACGATCTTGGAGCTCTTGGGTGGCTTTTCTTGTGAACGAAACGATGAGGATGCGATCCGGGTCTACGCCCTTCTTATCTACCAAGTACTTAACCTTGGCCTCAATGGTTGTCGTTTTGCCTGCGCCAGCACCAGCAATGACTAGCGTGTAATCTTCATCAGATAAAACCACTCGGCGTTGTTCATCGTCCAAT
>CADCDV010000103.1 GCA_902800255.1 uncultured Erysipelotrichaceae bacterium
CATTTTGAGGGTGGCAAGGCCACAGCCTTCCTCATCTCCCTGATAAACAAATATTCCCATCACTTTCTATATAGATGGAAAAATTCGTTTTTTCATAAATTGGCAATAAAAAAATCCCTCATTTTGCTGAGGGATGATTTTTACCACTTTTTACGGCGGGCCATTTCGGACTTCATTTTTCTACGAAGACCGGTTTTGAGATAGAACTCTCTTTTTCTGGATTCGAGGAGAATGCCGCTCTTGTTGACGCTTCTCTTGAAACGACGTAAGGCCTCATCGAGATTTTCGCCTTCGCGAAGAACTGTTTTGACTGGCATGATCGGATTCACCTCTCTTTCGTGCTCCATTATTCTATCGAAGTCTAGTTCTTTTGCAACCTTTTTCAAATTTTTAGTCACTTAAGTGACTGTTTTATATGCTATCATTACGGCATGAACAAACCAGTCGTTTCCGTCATCATGCCTGTCTTTAGAAACAGGAACACTTTGGAAAGAGCCATTACCTCCTTCCTTGAGCAGGATTTCGAAGAGCCAACCGAACTTATCATGGGTATCGACGATTCTGGCGATGGCAGTTTAGCTTTTGCGAAAGAATTCGCTGAGAAATACCCTGACCAGATCAAAGTTCACACTGAACCTTACCGCATGGGCCAAGCCCTTTCGCGTTGGAAAGCCATCCTTGATAGCAAAGGCGACTACATCTACTTCATGGATGCGGACGATAAGCTAAGGAATGATTGTCTCTCCACTCTTGTGAAAACCATGAGAAACACTGACGCTGACTGCGTTAATTGTTCTTTCTATCAAGTCGACGAAAAGGAAAAAGAAAAAGCTTTCTCCTTCTCTTCGAGCAAAACATATAACACCAAAGAAACCATCACCGCCTTCCTCTGGGATATGTCTTTACGTGGATTCTTATGGACCAAAATGTGGAAGCGAGAAATCATTGAGAAGCGTCCATTGCTACTCCTCTCCGATCATAAGGATATGTTTGAGGATGTCGCTTTCTGCATCTCGATGCTCTCCTATTGCAAGAAGGTCGTCTGCATCAAAGACCCTCTCTACTATTACTACAAAAACGTTCCAACGAGCGCGATGAGCGTCCACCGCACCGACCGCGCCGAAAGGCATCTTTGGGTCTTTGCCCTCATCAGATGCTACCTCGAGAAGAATCAAGATAAGAGCCTTATTGAGGCTTTCAAAAAGACGACATTCCGTTCCTATTTGTCGCTTCTATTCGATTTATCGCTTGATAAGAAATACGGCGCTACCAAAACTTATTTGAAAAATGTAAAGACCGAATGGAAAGAGGTCAAGAATCTAAAAAAGCCTCTCCCAGATAAAGGAAGAAGCTATTGCGCGTTGCTTGAAAGAGCGTGGCTCAAATAACTATTTAAGGAGGCTCTCGTAAGCCTCTTTTAATTTGCCTCCGACGATCTCAAGGGTCCTTGCCTCAACTACTTTATAGCCTTCATCAAGGATGGCCTTGTCTTCGCCGTTCTTCAGCAATGAGTCGATTGTCTTAATAAAGCCTTCGTTGTTTTTTTCGATATGAGCGTTCACGCCATCCTTGAGCCATGGCTCATAAACTCCGATATTGCGGACAACAAGTGGGCAATGGCTGGCTAAAGCCTCTAAAACAACGATGCCCTCAGTCTCTTCTAAAGAAGGGAAGAATAAGCATGTGGCCTGCTGGTATGCGCCATGGATGAGGTCGCCTTTGCAGTATCCGGCCATTATGGCGTTAGCTGGGCGGTTCTTGACCCAAACTTTGACTTTATGGTTGGTGAGGATTTTCTGGAGAGCCCCAAACCAGATGAATTTGACATCAGGGAAAGACCTGGCGACTTCAAAGAAGTCCTGGATTCCTTTTCTTTCGAATGGGAAACCGACGCCCATAACGAATTTCTCGCCTTCCTTGATGCCAAACTTCTCTCTGAAAGCCTTCTGAGCATCGAGGTTTTCAGCATATTCCTGCTCGCTGTTGCCAGTAACCCAACGCTTGGAACCATTAATCATGATTTCCCGCCGAATCTTGTTTGCTTTAGCCATCTTGATTACCTCCAAGATGACAAAGCATCAGGTTGTCTTAATACGATACCTGATTCTCATAGCTGCTCAGTTGCTCTTCATCATCTGTGGAAACCCGCGCATATGCCGCCACGCGCCGCTTGATTTCTGCCCGGATCGGCGTTGCCGTGTATCGGTTAAGCGTTGCCGGGATCGTTGTTATGATCTTCGATACTGTCGCTTCACTCATGAGATTTCCTCCTTTGTCTCTTTGATGCTTCCGCCCGCATTTCCGGCGTCCATGAATCCTTGCGCGAAGGTGCCTGCCAGTATACATCCCGTGTCATGCCGTCACGGAAAGTGAATACCAGCTTCCGATTATCACATATCGTGATGCTTTCTATCTGATCCTCGAACATAGCGGGATCAAATTCGGCTATATCCATCGCCTGTGCACAGGCTTGTTCGAGAATTGCCTCCCGGATTTGCTTTGCCGGGCATTTATCCTTGCCATAGGTCATGTATGTATTGCATTGCCAAGCGATAATGTCATTATTATGCCGCCGTCGAAAATGCTTCCCGCAGCGCTCACATACCAGTTTACCGGTAAAGGGATAGAAAGCATGGTGCCCATGTCCCTCAGGCACCGCTGCCGCGCGTCTCTGAATATCCGCCTGCACAACCTCAAAGGTTTCGCGTAATACGATGGGCTCGTGGTTATTCTGAATCAGGTATTTCGGAAGTTCGCCCTCATTGCGCTTATCCCGCTTTTCCAGATGATCCACGCGAAAGTATTTTTGCAAGAGGAGGTCCCCAACGTATTTTTCATTCTTCAGAATCGAACCGATGCAGGTCACAGTCCACTCGCCGCCATGCTTCGCCGGTATGCCGCGCGCATTCAATTCCTTGCATATCGCAGTGCGGCCATAACCGAGGCGGCGAAGAGTGAAGATCAGGCGCACGGTTTCTGCTTCCTCCGGAATAACGGTAAGTCTGCCGTGATCCATATGATAACCGTTCATTCGTGTGGTAATAGGAATACCAGCCTTGAATTTATTCCGGATTCGCCACTTGCAGTTCTCCGATGCAGAGCGGCTTTCCTCTTGGGCGAATGAAGCGAGGATGGAAAGCATAAGCTCTCCATCCCCACTGGTAGAATGTAGATTCTCCTTTTCGAAGAACACGTCGATTCCAAGGCTTTTCAGTTCACGGGTCACTTCCAGGAGTGTAATGGTATTGCGGGCGAACCGGCTCA